>CALCSG010000337.1 GCA_937894085.1 uncultured Gammaproteobacteria bacterium
CGTAAATCCATTAACCTATCTTGATATAACGACCGGCCACCTTCAGGTGAATCAGCACTCCCCCAACTAACACCATCGAATCGCTCTAAAATACTACAGAGCTCATGATGGCCTAATTGAAACGGCGTAGCAGTCAAAAACAGCATCCTCTCAAACACACCCGCTAACTGCCCGCCTTTACTAATAGCATTCGCATCACCTTCGCCCTCAGGACTATGAAACATAGATGCTAGGCGAGTACGTACATTCTTCAAATGGTGCGCTTCATCAAGAATAAGTAGCGGCATTTGGATATTGGTTTGAAGAAAACAAAACTGCCATATTTTAGGCAATATTTTTTGAATTTCACTTCGAATCTTATTGATTCTCGAATTCAGTTTTGATGATTTTCTTTTTGGCAGTCTTTTTATTTCTTCCCACAAATTATCAAACAATGGTTTTAATTCAGGGGAATCCAACGCCACCATTATGTGATGAGGCACAGGATCATCCTTTAATTTTTTTGCTTCATCATTTTTGAGTGTCCTGTTCACTATATTCATCCATTTTGAGGGATGTCTGTTCAACAGCTCCTCCCAAAGATCCTTATGATTTTTTGCGTAGTATTTCATCCATAAAAGATCGCCAGCGTAACGCGACATAGATCGATACTCACCGGCAGCATTTTTCTTATATTTCATAGCACGTTGTAGAATAGCCAACTTGACCCATGCATCAGATAAGTTACGACTTAAAGCACCGTGCGCAAGAAAAATCACCTGTTTACGTCGCCCATCAGGATCATCGAGGTATTTCAGAAACTCCACACCATTATTTGCCACACCACTGCTTATTTTTTTACGGGTAGGCACATCAAGGCAGTTCTCTACAAAAACACTTAAATCCCTTTGCCATTTTTCAAGAACAGCTGGTGGCACCATGATTACAACAGGGCGTTTTTCATGTAGAGCGACTGACGCTGCAACGGCAAGAGCAACAAAAGTTTTCCCCATCCCAACTTCATCAGCGAGTATCTGACCAGGACTAGTAGAAAAACGCCTAAGGATTTCTTTTGCTGTTCGAGCCTGTCGTTCTGCATCTTCCCGGCTAATACGATTTGAACCATCCAGTTTTATATGTAAATCAAAGTGATGTGACCAGGTCATTCGAAACCCTCACAAACCCTTGCATCTATCTCTTTAAGAACATCAGTGCAATATATTTTGATCATGGATGATGAACTACCCCTGGCCTGCTTAATGTCTGGAATGATTTCCTTCAATATATTACTAATATGCCCATAAAAGACTTCATTGCTTAAGGTATTATCAGACTCACTGTAAGAAATTCTTGCGATATCTAACGCCAGTTCCGCCATTAAAAATGCAAACTCATCGTTATCATTTGTGGCATGCTTCCTTAAGGCCTTAGTAACAGCTCTAACGCCTATTGGACCATACAATCGCCATTTAAGAGCCTCCTCTGTAACCACTGGTCGCTCAAGACGACTACGCAACCCAACAAGCGCCCTGCTTATACGCCTAGTTCGAGGTATTAAATATTGGCTGGTATCAATTCGTTTATGAGGATCAAGCTCATCCAATAACTTGTTTTTTTCACTCGCCTGCTGCTTTGCTTTTCGCCTTAGAATTCGACGCATAACATCACGTAAAGAACCCTGGCTACTTAAAATCTCAATTAAAGCCTCTATAGATAAATCCTGCAGCTCTTCTGGTGGAGGCAGTATTGATAAATTTGCAATATTCACCGTCCAATAAGCAGACATGTCAACATCCCAATACACATGTAATAGGGAAGGAAGAACTTGTTTTGTCCATGGTATATACCACTTTTCATGGCTCCCCGCTTGCTGCCATAACTTTTCTGTTCCTATCGTTTCCTGCTCTTCTCCAAATACAATCCTCCATTTATCAGGCGGGTTGTTAATACTCAGTTCCAGATAAAGGTACCCAGTGTCTGATTGTTGCAGAAGCGCTTCACCAAAACACGATGGTAAGACATTCTGTTTATTATCTTCTTCACTATCATCGGTTAGCGTATCGCCAAAGCCAAGTTGAGCTGACTCAACACGAACACCTTCTAACAATGCCCGATTAAATAGCTTATGTGCTGAGCGCAAGTCCTCCTTAAAGAGATAAAGAAGGTTCGCCTCTATATTTGGGTTATTACTTAGGCCAGTTCCCCTTTGAGTGAAGTTACTTGACCCACAGATAAAACCAGCCCAGCGATTATTGGCAAACCATAAAGATTTTGCGTGTAGCGGCCTATAATGCTCTTCACCATCTTCAGTCACTTTTTCACTGATACGATAAAAATATGAACTGATATTCTTTCTACTGGGCACCTTCTCACATGCTGCTGGTAAATTCATATGCCAATAACCAACATCTGGCGATTCAATTGCGGTGGTATGCCATCTAACGGTCTTCTCGGTATTTCTTGCATTAAGTAGTCGCATTAAACTTCTTACGGTTTTTTCCGCAACAAATTCCTCGGCGTCAAAAAAGGGGCTACAAACATAAGCTTCATAAATACCACCACGGTTTCCCCAAAACTGTTTAAACTGATTAAAAATATTGTCACTATCAGGAAGAATAAAAATAGGCAAAATCGACAATGATGCGTCATTTTTATTTTCACCCCACTCTTCAGCTATTCCACGCGCTTTATTAATAACCGTTTGCCAGCGCTTCATTGTGATGCTGTCATGTTCGACAGAGATATGAAGAGATAAAGATGCAAGAAAATTGAGGGTAGCATCTAGAGATTGTTTTGGAAAAGTCGAACCTGAGAAATAATCCAGTGAAGTAAAAACTTCCTGATTTTTATAGTATCCGTCTTCAGTCATATTCGCGGAAGTAAAGATCACACGGATATGATTTTGCCAAATCAAAAGTGAAACCTTTGCATGTTGAACACCACCATGCACACGTGCAGGAATAACATCCCAACGTAAACTACGTGTTTCGGTGCAGTGCTGACTGTCCGCCAACACAATTGCACGAACTAGGCCTGACATTTTCTCTTCACGCTCAATAAGATAATCAACACCATCCGCAACAGGATCACTGTCCATTGCTAAAAAACGTGACAAACACTGTTCTTCAAAAAAAGATGCAGAAAAAGTATAGGTAGTCGTTAAACAAGCAATGGGTTTACCTGCATCATCCGGCGGAGCCCACATAGACAACAGCTTTTCATAGCGACCTTTCTGTCTAGCAGACATCTAAACCTTCCCAATATCTTCAGCAAATGACCATAATGAAGCCAGACGGTAAGCGTGCACATAATCGCCTGCTTCCGTTGGCGCACTAGCTTGCTGATAAGCATGACGCGTTCTTATCGTACCATCATCAAAATAATCAAAAAAAGGCATTTTTCCATTTGGGAGTTTGTCCTGCTGATTTTTCACATGATGTCCTAGCAGAGCATTTACCCACTCTTCTTTATTGCCAGTAGTGTTAAATAAGTTTAAAAATGCATTAAATCGAAAATCCAGATTATATCGGGCAAGTCCATCCTGTAACTTGTCTCTTATAATGGGTAATCGTTTAATCGCAGCTTTAACTGAACTAAGAGAAGTCAGCTCACTAGGGCTGACTTTCTTCTCTGATTTTGATGCGACATAAAGTATATGATAAAAAGCATCTGTAATTAACCGTGAAAACTCTTCATACAACTGAATGTTTTTTATTATTGCCGTCATATCTGACGATGCTGATTTCAGTAATTCAGCATGCAGAACTTTCTCATTTATTTCAGAATCAGTAGTAATAACCTTAGCACCTTGCTTGACAATAAATTGAAAATACTCAGACCGAAGTTTCACATTTATATCTGTAAGTAATTCCCAAATAACAGCACTAGACTTTTTGCCAGGATCATTTGTAACTAATGGTCTCGCAAACGTTTCCCAGTGTTTCCAGATTTTCTGTGTTTTATGATTATTCAGGCCGTATGTCACAGCTTCATGAACTAAATCATAATATTTTCTTAAATCACCAATATCATTTTTAACATCTTGCTCCCAGGCCATTTTTAAGCGTGCACAGTCTGGCCCCATACTATCGCCGCTCAATACATCCAATTCTCTGGCCAGTACTTTATAAACTCCGTAAAAGCCAAAAACTGCTGGCGTCTTCAGGTAGTTTCCTTCCGTAACGCAGGCTGATTGCATTAATGCAGTAGCGACTTTTTCCCTACCTGGTAGCCCTGTTAATCGTTTAGGTTTACTTGCTCCATAAGTTTTAACCAATGCGTGAACTACATACCATTCGAACACCTGCATGGGCGTTACCACCTTGTCATTAAGATAGCTTTCCGTAAAGCTCTCAGTGACACTTGCACCTATGGCAATTGTAGCCAGAAAACCTGGATGTTTCTGGCGCTCTCGAATACCAGGGCAGAGATATTTTACCGTTATGGCATCAGATATGGGATATAGCCCAAGAGGGTCAAGAGCACCTTCTGGCACTTCAGGTTGGTCGTAGGCAGATAGATAGGGTACTACTTGATTAAGTGACTTAGACAATAGCTTCATAATTAAATGGAACCTCCTGCTTTATAGTCACCAACATTTACCGCCACCGCCAACCCCATCACCGCAAAATGGATCCAGCAATCCAACACGGGCTTTTCTGATACAGCCTCAACAGCCTCTTTATAAAGCTTGAGTTGCCCCGAATATTTCAATGCTTCCGTCTCAGACTCTTTTCGAGATTTAGGTGATGATTTATGATCAACAATAATAAACCCCTCATCGGTTTCGATTAACGCATCGATCCATCCGGTAACAAACTGTCCATTGGGCATTTGATACTCTATCGGATATTCAAGCAGTACTTTTTTTGCTTTCAGGTGATTACTGGTAAACTTTCTAAACCTTTCTGCAAGCTCTAGCGCGTCATTCGCAGTAATAGAATTATCCACGTCATGTGCACGTAATATGCTTGTCACCAGGTCATTATCTATGGCTTCATCGTGGATCATATTCACCGCGATAACCGCATGAATTGCCGAACCCAATTGAGCCATATCTTTGATATTAGACATAGAGACTCGATCACCTAGCTCTATCGCTTCGGTAACTTTGGCAGTTTCTATCGCTATTTGTGATGAAGGAGAGATGGTTGCCGGTAACTTTTCAGTTTTTGCTGCTGATTCTGGAAACCAGAACAAGGGTTCTTTTTTGATCTGAATATCTGCCGTGACTTCTTCATCAGCATATTCTTTGAACTCTGTCGGGATCGTGCCTGCTTTTCCGGGTAATTCTAATTCATCTCCTTGTGGCAGCATCCACTCAGTGGCACCTACCGAGTCAAGCCACTCACCTTCTGGTTTTTGCATTGGCAGGATCAATAGTTCACTGGGTCGAGTAAAACTGACGTACATTAGACGCTTATCTTCTTCTAAGGCATTTTTGTGTTCTTGTATGCCTACAGAAGATTCTTCCACTCGATCTTTTAATGCGATACCTGTAGCTTGCTTGCCAAATGTCCATGGCCAGTATCTTAGTGCTCGACCTTTTAATGGCTGACTGACATCTAGGTCATTTGATTGACTGGTTACTCTTAAACCCCATAATCGACTGCGTACCTTTTTATGTAAATCCAGTGCAATTACTACAGGCCATTCCAATCCTTTAGCTCCATGGTGGGTTAACAGTTTTACGGCTAGCTGACTATTTGCTGCCTCCATTAAATCAATATCTTCGCTGGATTTCCCATTGAGCCAAAGTATCAGGCCTGCAACAGTCGCTGGAAGTTTTTCTGATTGACAGAATTGCTCATATTCTTCAGCCATTAGCTCTAACTGATTTATGTTCTGCAACCGCTGACTGGCACTACGGTAAGTATTTGACCATTGCAATACTATTTTACGCGCCTGTATGGTATTGATGACTACGCTCAATGCTTCAGAAGGCGTTAAGTGGCTTAGTCGGTGACCTTGTTGCTCAAGGTTCTGTACTATCGCTGATTCACGCCCCCATTCGGATTCTTTGTAATCTTCATTCTGAATAAAATCAAGACGGGCATTCAGCCATTCTTCCGGTTCTTTGCATTCACTCAATACCAGCAGTTCTGTCACTGACAAGCTGTCTCTTTTTGGATCGAGTAAAAAGCGGAGTCCTGCTAAAATGAGGGTAGATTCTGGTGTACTCAATAAGCCTGATGTCTTCCTTGCTGTGGGTATGCCCCAGGCATCCAGTGTAACTGCAAGATTGTCGAGCGCATCATTGGATCTAGCCAGTACCGTTATATCGCCATATTGTATTGGTCGCGAAATATTATGGTGCCGATCCTCTATCGGGTAACCAGAAGCCACTAAGGATTGTATGCCTTGTGCCAGGTTGTGCTCTCTTTTCCCTGCATTTGAGCCTTTCAACTGCCAGTAAGCGACAGCGGGGGTTTTCTTTTTTGATGTGAAAGCAGGCGTTAAACGTACCCTGTCTTCGGGTAATGTATTTGAAAAAGCAGGCACAAATATTTCATTAACATAACTCACTAGCTCTGGGCACGAACGCCAGGAGTTTTCCAACACTTCTACTTTGCCACCCTTTTTTTCCAGTTGCTCGATAATACCGATCATTAATTCAGGATCAGAACCACGAAACCCATAAATTGCCTGCTTAATATCGCCTACCCAAATAACCTTTTTAGCCAACTGCGCTAGTTTTAGAAATAATGCTAATTGAATGGGTGAAGTATCCTGAAATTCATCAACCATGAGCAGATCTAATTCGTCTTGCATCACTGAAGAAACCGCAGGATTATCCAGTACCTGATAAAGCAATTGTTCCTGATCGACAAAATCAATCATACCTTTCTTTTGTTTCATGCTTTGAAACTGTTCTAATGATTGCGAAGCAATCAGGAATATATCATTAATAAAAGTTTTTAAGTCATTCTGAAAATTTGAATTCTTTTCAAATTCCGAAGCAATTATTGAAACAGGTTCGGCAATAACTTCACTCTTTTTAGCAGGACCTGACTTTGACAGTTTTACCCAATCTGCCCAACAGTATCGCTGGGTTTTCAGCTTTCTCTGACAATCCTTTATAAATGATACATACCCTCGTGTTCCTTTGGTTTTATCAACTTTAAGATCAATATTTGCAATTGCAGTTTGTATAGCTGATAGCAATTCAGCATTGAGATCTCTTTTACTAGCCGCTGGTAAGAACTTGAATAGTTCATCAATACTTGTTTTGCTGAATGCCGCTAACTGAGCGGAGGGTAGATTATTCGCTCTCGCCGTTTGCACAATGCCTTTTACTTCTTTACGCCAGTCATCGATGCTAAGTCTTTGCGCAAGAGCATTCATAGACTTAACCTTATCCAACGTCAGAACAGACTCAAGAGCAACTGCGAATAAATGTTCAGCCGCTTGCTCTTCTATTACGTTTTGCACAGGTGACAACCCTGCTTCAAAAGAAAAACGTTTGAGTAATTGACCGCAAACACCATTCACCGTACCGATGAGAGCCTGCTCCATTCTTACTGCCAGGTCGTTATGCCCCGTTTCATTGAGGCGCTGCCTCACACGTCCACGTAACTCATTGGCGGCCAGTTTTGTAAAGGTAGTCGCAATAACGCCTGAGGGTCTAAATTCATCGGCCTGTTCTATGAGTAATTTGCCCAGGTCTTGCGTCAGTCTATAAGTTTTTCCACTGCCTGCACCGGCACTGATGAAGGTAATGTTATCCATACTCGTTTCTATAACCATTACGACTTCCTCCAGCCAGTCAGTGCCCCGTAATCGCTGTAATAATCGTTACTATCAGGTATTGGCAATCCATCTTCTCCCGGTTGTGAGTTTTCATCAGGTTCTGAATTTTTTATAGTGACCTCAATCACTCCCTGGTTGATCTGCACCTGTCGCCACTGCCAGGTATGTTTTATTCGTTGCCAAACCTGTTTGATATTTTCATCTGAATTTTTATTCACTACCCAGGCTTTAGGAAAGAATTCATTGTTGTGAGATAACAGAACAGCATCATCAATAATGAAATAGGCTACTGGTGGCCATCCCTGAGATTTCAACTTCAGATCTCTCAGGTATGAATAGATGACGAGTTGTAGGTGTTTGTTCTCGCTGAGATCATTTTCTTTATACTTTTTTCCTCCCCATTTGATATCAATAATGGCTTCTAACCCGTCACTATTGACTACTCGAACATCAATGGAGCCTGAAAGCATACCTCCGAAAAATACACCTTCGTTGTAACCTTCCATTTCTATTTCAACTACTTTGGCAGCACGTAACTGTCCAATTAGTTCAAATAGTGATCTTCTGGTCGTTTCTTCAAATCGGGCTTTTTCAATCGTTCGACCCGGTTGCAATAGCACCAGTCCTTCCTGATTTAATAGCTGGTTAAAGGCTTCGTCAAACCAGTCATTGATAGATTTATTATCTAATTTTTTATCTGTGAGAACATGGTTGTTATTTAAAAAAAATAATTCATACAAATGGTGAACCAATGTGCCTTTCAGCAAATTGCCATCTGCTATTTCAACCAGCGCACCTGACCTCAGCCGTGCTTTATAATTTAAAATCCATTGATAAGGACTTTTGAACATGAGCTCCAGGCTGGAGAATGACTCACGCTCTCTTTTCCCTAAATTCTTATCCGGTTTTATTTCCCACCACCGGCGATAGGCTGGTAGAGAATTAAATTCAGAACCCTGCATATTTGCACTCTCTTTACTTAGAGAATTTCCTGTTAGTAACTCATCATCCAGAGTTATTGCTTCCCACCCATCCATACTACTAATCATTTGATCCACCAGAGGATGTTGATTTTCACAGTCATCATGCAGGATGAGCATGAGTTTCTTTGTGGCCGATAAGATGGGTTTCATGCTATTAATAGCATCCATTTTATACAAATCTTCGGGCATGATTAAATCCACGCCATTTGATTCAAGACATTCAACTTCTGATTTTGAGAATGGATTTACAGGCTTACTTTGCCCCTGAATATCCCACCAAATCACCGTATCAAAGTGACTTATAAACGTTGATGGGGTCGTTGTCGCTACTAAATTTATGGGCTTGTCTGGTGAGCATTCAGCATAGCGGTCGATTAAGTCGGTACCGCTGCCGGTCACTTGCTCAATCAAATAATGGATTTGCTCAGATGATAAAAGCATTTCCTGATCTTCAAAGTGCCCCAGGACAACCGCTAATTCATTTACCTGATTATTAGCAGCTCGAAATAGTGCAATCTGGGCTTCATCATTATCAAGCGCTAATCGCCTGGCGATCCAGTCGACTATCAGTAAAGTTCGATCATGTAAAACATCTAAAGGAATACCTTCAGTGACTTTATATCTCTGTGGGTTTAGCCAAAGATCAATTACTTCCCTAATTTTCTTTTGCGAAGCTTCATCATCTTTTTTCAGTAACTTTTCTAAGGTTGAATTCCATGATGTGCCATTCATCCCAGGGCTATCTGCTACGACAGAGGCCAGTGCCCTTCTCAGGCCTTTTGGTATAGGGGCATAAGGTAGTAGCAAAAATCCTAATAAGGTTTCCGGGTTAAGCGGTTCCCAGAGCAAATCAATTGCCAATGGAAGTAATTGTAGTAAAGGCCGTGCTGAAGAATATCGTTTGAACCCTGACCGGGGTAAGTTAAATCTTTCAAAAGCTTCATCAAGTTCTACGCCATCGCTACTTGAAAGTAATGCTGTATTTTCTGAATCCGAATTTAAAAATGATGCTACTGCTAAAGCTGATACAGACTTTGAACCGGATTTAACAACCTGAACACTGCCATCATTTTTCAGGATTGGTTTAACAATATCTTCCGAGTTATTTAAAGCAGGCTCTCCGGACTGTAACTCTATGAGTGTCTGCTGTAAGCGTCTTAAATCAGTTCCGGCTTCAGCTTTGGGTGACAGAACATCCACTTTCCTTTCATCAAATGAACGAATGACCAATCTCCATTTTTTTGGAAAATTAGCGATAGGATCAATTAGCTGTAACTCATTAATTTGAGTTTTCTGATGCTGTAGAGCTGTGAGTACAGCCTGTAACCTTTCACCCTCTCCTGGAGCTAGCGGTATTTGACTTTGCTTTTCTATATCCGCTACATCAAGCAATTTTTTCTCGTTTCCTGATGTTAAATTATCGTTCCTTATCTGGCCATTCCAGCCTCCTGAATACCATTGATCTCTCCAGTTCAATAGTTCGGCAGCTACATTAAATTTATCTACCAAGCAACTTTTCTCAAAAAAGCGTCCCTCAATACCTGCTGACTCCATTCTTTTCAGGTAGCTCACTACTCTTGATGTATATGAGCTATCCCGAACAGGAATACCCAACTGTGTTTCTAATATATGTAGAAACCCATCCGGGCCAACAGTTTTGATCCCAAGACGATTTTCTTTTTTATGGGGGTTCATGCCATCGGCATGGAGTCCAAAGATTATTTTCATTTAATATTTCCTTTTACTAATTTTATTTTTGTTATTTTACAACCCACCTAAGACAAATTATGTCGCTCAGCTAAGCATTATATTTATCGAACATTGCTTTGACCATTTCAATCATTTCTTTTCGAAGTTTTGCCGGTTGTTTTACCTCAACACCATCCCCAAACCCTAGTAACCACCAGCGTAGCTGCTGGGTATCCTTTACTGTCGCAGTGAGCAAACTACTGTTTTCATCAATTACCTTAATTACCTGATCTTCACTTAGTGCGGTTTCCTGTAAATGTTTGGCAATATATTTATTGATCAGTAATTTTAGCCTGATGCTTTTATCCTGCTCGATATAATCAAACTCTCCACTTTGAATATAGGTATCCAGATGAAAGCTTATTTTTTTAACCGTTTTATCTAACAGTTTTATGTCACTCATCCTGTGCAGCACTAGCTGCTTGATATCACTATAGCCCCAAAGCGTTGCCAACAGATAGATAACTTGATCTCGAATAACCAGCCCCCGTGGACTAACTTCATATTCTTGTTCTTCACCATGTCTCGGATGGTATGTGACATGAAATTGCTTATCCATCAGCAAAGCCTGATAAACAGTATCAATGACGGTTTCTTTTATGTCAGGGGGTAAAAGATGCTGAGTTCTAGATAACACCCTAATTTTATTTCTCCACTGTTTGAGCTTCTTCCCTTTCATTCCATCTAAAACATTTCCTGCAAGTTTAATGTGAGAACTGATGTTATTTAAAATTTCAGGTGGCATTAACAGACCCAGAAATTTTTCACTTAAATAAAAAGTCATCGCAGTATTAATATCCATTGAGGGGAGATCGTATACAGGAGAATTCTTTGACCATGACCAGCCGAAGGGCTTGTCACGTTCATCACTTATTAATGGAAAATTTTTAGAGAGCTTTATAAGATCACGTTGAATGGTTCTATCGGTAGTATCATAGCCATGGACATTCAATTGCTTATTGATTTTTTGAACAGATACTTTTCTCGGTGATCGCGGAATAAGCTGTAACATCACCCAATGCCGATATAAAACATCACTCATGGTTAGTCCTCTTGTCTTGTGATCCAGATGAAATTATCATTATTAATTGCAGATCTCATTAAAAATTACTCATAGAACAATTCAGAGTCATCACTGCTAACTGTCAACTCAATCACTTTTGGCACATAGTTGTTCATACTCATTTCTTGGCCAATTTTCTCAGATATATCGATAGAACCCCACTTATAGAAAAAAATCTCATCAATTCTTTGATAAAGTTCTTTTCTTTATTTAATTTATTTCCCATCAAATGATCCTTTTTAAAAGTATTCAATTATTTATACTACTTCAATGCGACTAAATATGTCGCACATTTAAGACTGAGTATAAATTTGGTGATTTTGCTATTTTACTTGTAAATCGAAGGTTCTACTTACTCCTATGTCCGGTATGGAGGAACTAGGAAGTTAGAATTTGGATTTTCTGGTTTAAGTATTTTTTTCAATAATCTGATAGCTAAGATTTCCCAGAGTATCGAAATCATCCGATTTCCTATTAGGATTCATACAAATCATTTTATCTCACTTCAAATAGATCGAATTCCAATTTTCTTGAAAAATAATGAGTAGAGATTAAAAATCTGTGCACCAATACACATAAGAGCCCCAGCTAAAAATCATGTAACCTCTTCTGCTTTTAATCCGTTTTAAATCCGTTTTTAACCCGTATTTATATCTTCATTATCTGTTAATAAATCTGTACCGGTGGTACTTATTACCCCCCCAAAAAAGCTGGATTAAAAAAATAAAAGATAACAGAGAGCACAATACCTATTACAAATACTGAGCCGATTATTACAACAGTCTCTGTAGCAGCTGTTTTAGTTATACCCCACAAACTTATCTCCTTGCCAGTCAGTTTGCCAAGTAAGACCCAGTAGACCAAGAAGCTAAAAATTGAAATAATCACCATTGCACCAATCTGCAAAGCACCATCTATAGTGGCTGCATCACCCTGAAGCCCTATCCTCACAGCATATCCCAGCGAAAATCCAGCCAATAAGCCTGCCAAGGATCTCCCTGTTACCGCTATGCCTGAATTAAAGTAGGAAACATCAATGCCAAGAACACGCTTGGTGGACCAACGAGTAATCACTGTATTTGCCGCCAGCGATAATATAAAAAGAACACCGATAAAGAGAATTGCATTCATACTGATTCACCAACTTGCATAATTATATTTTTTGTTAGAATGTACTTCATTATTGGCAATAATTAAATATGTCACTCGCAGAAAGTATAGTTTTATTTACTGGGATAATTCTGATTATTATTAGGTGTCACCAATATAAGGCGAAAGCCCCCCTTAGGAGAGCTAAAACTCCCTTAAATGAGCAAGACATAGCAACGGCCACCCCAGCATCATTGCACGGCAGGCCGAACCAAGTGCTGCGCCTAAGACGGTTGTTTTTTATCATTGATACTAAGCACCGAGCAAAACATCGCGTTTATCCATCGGATATCGCCCAGTAATCTGTTTATCCAACAATTCTTGAAAGCCTGGGTCACCAGGTTTGTGATTTTGGTTTATTACGATTCCCCAGTACAAGTAATAAACCTAAATATCTCAAGGTGAAGCTATATAGTTATAATCATGTGGTCCGATTGTTCAGACGCTACAAACAGGTGAACTACTCGTCACTAAAGCAGCGAGCTTCTAAAAGAGCTGTTTACACAGCTCGATTGTCTATTTAGCGCATCCACGGTTGTTGCTTTCTGAGTTGAAAGACTTACAAAACCTTCGCAACCTAAAGACGGCAATTCCACCACCTTCTTTCTCCTAACACTGGCTTTACGAACAGTCTTCTCTTTTGAAAACTTTCCTGATCGTATCAGCATGATTCCTCGTTTTTTTATTACCTTTGACGCATTGTAATCGGCATTGTCTGTATGACCACAGGATAAACATTTAAATTCTGATTGAGAGGGCCTGTTTTTCTTTTCAGTGTGCCCGCATTTTGCACATTCCTGACTGGAGTAATGGGGTTTTACCTTTAAGAACAATTTGCCTTTGAGCTTTAATTTATACTCTGCAAAAGACCTTATCTGACCCAGGTTTACATTCAGCAGGGATTTATTTAATCCGGATTTAGCTTTAGCGCCGTTGCGTAACCAGTGCCCGGTTTCCGGGCATGGTTTTGCTTTGGGCCGTAAAACCATATTATTGAGTTTCAGCGCTTCAAAAACAACGACCAAAGGCGCTGAATCAGCAATATCTTTTGAAATATGGTGCGAGGTATTTCTACGGATATGGGCGATCTTTTCCGATTGCTTTCGTATTTTAGCCTGTTGTTTTTGCTCGCCCTTTGTGCGCTTTCGCTGAATGCCTGACTTCTTATCATTGGCTCTGGCCATCCGTGCATAACGGCGTTGGTATTTGCTTTTCTTTCTTTCAACATCGAGTAAAGATTTTTGTACGTCTTACGGCATATGATAAACAAAACCTTTTGATGAAACGGCTTGTTTATTAATCCCAAGGTCGATGCCCACCACGGCCTGTTCCAGCTCTTTATGGGTTAAGGTGGATGCAATGTGCTCCACTTCTGATTGGGTTAAATCTTCATTACTGTAATCATAGGCCATGGACAACCAGAACCGAGAACCCTTTCTGGATAAGAAGAAAGCTTTCCCCGCTTTCTCTTTGGGAAAGGGTAAGACTACCCCGGCTAAATAACGACCATGGTCTTCTTTTTTATCACTACGTTTAATCTGAACCAGACATCGATCATCATCGATATGCTGGACATCGAACAATTCGTTGGTGACGTAACAATTACGCTTTTTATGTTTGGCTTTGACTTTGGGCTTTTTACGCAATCCGACTAAAGCCGCATTCATGGCTTCAAACCATTTTGCCCCGGCATTACGTCGGATCTGGGAAGGAATGTCCGAGAGGAACTCAAAACTTTGCTTTAGTTTGGCAACCTGAGTGTTAATAATGGCTTTCCTGATTCCGGTTTACCCGCTTCTAACCATTCCTTGTAGCCCCTGTCCGCTTCCATTGTTTTCTGATTGTAAATTACGGTATAACAACCAATCCAACGGGCAAGCTCTTGCGCTGCCTGGCTGGACAATTGATGGGTTATTTCAACAGAATGACCTAATTTGGTTTGCATTCGGAACTCATCAAATCCCCCGTCATACCTGTTCCAGACAGGCATTAGGTTGATCTAAACTTCGCGGTGACACAGCCATGGGGTAAACCCCTTCGCCGCCAGCGTCGCGCAATTGTGGCCCCTTTGTTCCTACGGGTGCCAATTGGGTTAACCCTTTGATTTCTGTATTTTTAGCTGCATTAATATCTCGATCATGGACTACACCGCATTGCGGGCATGTCCAGGTTCGGATTTTCAGCGTCAGCTTTTCTGCTTTGTAATCACAACCCGGTGTTGAGCACAGCTTACTGGACGGGAAGAACCGGTCTACTTTAATCAGGGTTCTGCCATACCAGTCAGATTTATATTCCAGTTGTCGGGTGATTTCACCGAAGGAGACATCCAGGATAGAACGGTTTAAACCAGATTTTTGCTTAACCTTTTTACCAGGATTATCGAGGGTTCCCTTACTGCTACGAGACAGACCGGATACATTCAGATCCTCAATCATGATCACTTGGTTATCGTTGATCATGCGTCGGGTTATTTGATGAATGTATGCATGGCGTTCATCGGCAATACGGGTGTGTAATTTTGCAATGCGGAATTTGGTTTTTAAACGGCGGTTTGACCCTTTCTGTTGTCGGGCCAAGCGTTGTTGTAAACATTTGAGCTGAACTTTCTTTTTCAATAAATGGCGTGGATTAACAAACTGGGCACCGTCAGAGAGTGTCATGACTTGATTAACACCCAGATCAATACCAACGGTTTTACCCACTGCCGGCAAAGATTGAATAGCTTCTTCAACGGCCATTGATACAAAATACCTACCTGCTGAATCTTTGCTGACAGTGACCATCTTGGGCAGTCCTTCCGGTACCCTGGTCCAGCGTACCTTGATCTGTCCAAGTCCGGGAATCTTGAGCAGTTCACCGGCTTTGTAATTTTTAACGATCACGCGCTGGTCTAGCTGAAAACGAATGGACTGCAGCTGGTGACGACTCTTAAATCTGGGATAACCAGCACCTTCTTTGAAGAATTTCCGAAAGGCTGCATCCTGATCTCTCAAGGCCTGACTATAAACGGTTGTCGGTGTGTCTTTCAACCAACGGTAAGACTCCAGCTTTTTAAGCTCAGTCAGCCCCCGGCTAAAATCGATGCCAGTGACTGATTCGAAATATTCTTTATAAATATTTGATCGCCAGGCCAGGCAGGTATTCCAGACAAAACGCTTTGACCCAAAAAAACGGCTCAATAATTGAATCTGTGTTTTGTTTGGGTAAATTCGATATTTATAGGATCGACGCTTCATGAGTCTCATTATAATGCACAGAGAACATATTGAGAACAATTAAAGCGAAGTTATTTGATTTATGAAAGCTATTTGGCCTGTGTTTCTCCTACGCCAACCGTCTCAGCGGGGTCGTCGGCTCCTTGCCTCCTTCGAGGTACGCCCGACAGACTTGCAATTGCGGAAAACATACCTAAAATAAATGGATAATTAAGGATATGGTAAGAATGGAATCACAAAACACACGACAACAATATCAATCCAACATCGATCAACTTGATTACTGGATCAAAAGGGCCAAGCTGGTATTCGAGCTCAACAAGATGTACTCACAGGTTGAAATCGCCTCAGGCAGTTTAAAAATTCAACTTCTGAATAAAATAGAGAACCATGAGGCTCGGCTGGAGCAATTGTATAGAACCAACCATCTGTTTCACCCCTGAGTTTTCTCTGACAAACCCCAGGCATTCAGTAACCCATGCAGCTCATCAATTGAGTTCCACTCAAATGTTAAAGTGCCTCGACTTTTCTTTTGATCAAAATCAAGCTTTGTAGGCATGGAGTAGCGTTCTGAAATAATAGACTCCACTCGATTAATATCGGAGTTCTCTCTTTCAACGCACAGCCCTTCCTTACTCAATAAAACTTTCAGCTCTACCGCGCGTTTCCCAACCTTACGGACACTCCAGCCATGACGAACTGCCATTCTGGCGAGATCAAGCTGTAGCCGCACAGACAAGGTTACGAGATGTTTCCCGTGGCCTGCATCCAGATCCCCTGCCCTCAGATAATTCTGAATGGTTGGATGCAATTCCAAAAGTCGTAAACTGTTAGTGATATAAGATCGGGATTTACCAGTACGCTTTCCTGCTTCCTGGTGAGTTATATGTAGCTGATCAATTAACGCCTTAATACCTTCAGCCTCTTCAATAGGATTAAGATCTTCTCGCTGTAGATTCTCAATCAACGCCATTGATCTCGCCTGATCATCTGTTAGATCGTTACGAACTATCACCGGTACCTGATATACCATCGCTAACTGGGAAGCTCTCCAGCGACGCTCACCAGCGATTATCTCAAATAAACCGTCTAACTTGTCGAATCGTGTGATAATTGGCTCAATGATACCCACCTGCTCAATACTATCAGCCAACTCCTGGAGCTTGGTTTCATCAAAATGCCTTCTTGGCTGCCAGCGCCCCCTTTTAAGCAAGTCTACATCCACAAATCGATCGTTTTGTTCTGTTACTACCATATCAATACTATTCACTCCGCCTTAATGTTACACGTAGAACATTGTAAATTCTAAAATAATCAACAGCTTATGAAAATCAAAGTGTAAAATAACAGTTCTGAGATCAAAATTTAATCCCCATACACCTACGTTGAATTGCCGCTCTGATTATTGATGCCATACTTGGGTTTAGAAATGGTTTTTCTGACGATAGCCTTCTCACCTCATGGGTTAATTTTTCATGCAAGGTTAACGGTATTGTGTACACATCTACTTCACCTTTAAAGATGCTCGCCTGTGACATTAACGCCCCCTCCCAGTCCTTTCGACTGATCATCGCCTCAATCGCTACACAGATCCACTTACTTTTTTGTCTGAAATTATACCCCTCTTTAATCATTGTTTTAGGGATATCCTCTTTCATATACTTAGGCATCCTGATAGTAATTTTTTTTACTCGTGAAGATGCTTTTGCACCTGGAAGTTTTGGTCTATCCATTATCTTGCTCCCACAAGTCGAAAAAATGAATAAAAGCTTTTTTAACTTTTGTGGGATTACTCCAATCAACAGAATCAAACTCAACATGCAGTTTTTTATCCAGATTAGTAAAAATTAATTTTTTTACTGATCCAAGATTTGTCGTTTTTACACCTATACTGTGTTTTCTGGGACCGTCCACCGGTGGACGCTTTTTCCCGACATTCCGTTCAAAAACCTCTTGCTTATCCTCTGCATGCGCAATTTCCGCTAATAGAGAAAAGGATAATTTATCTTCTTTAACCAGGTCGATCGCTTTACCAACCCAGGTATTACTACGCTCAGTCAGTACCTTTACCCACTTGAATGCTTGCGACCGATTAACACCAATCGTACCGGTAAGCTCACTCCAGTGTATTGACTGATCGTCTGCCTCTTTTCTCTCTGTAATACGAAGTGCCCAATTCAGTTTTGATTTTAGCGTAAGACCTTCATGAAGATTATCAGCCATACCAATTTTTTCAATCATCATAGGATCTGGCTTACGCACAAAAACTTTAACTGGAATCAGAGTTGATTCCAGTAGACTTAAATCTGGCGTTTCATTAATCACCGAATCAAAAGAAACTCCACCCTTTTCAAGCTGCTCTGATGCAATGTGAAATAGACTATAAATCATGGCCATAGTCCGACGCTGACCACCAATCAGTCTTACACGCTGACCAGGTAAGCTGTAGGCTATAGGAGGATTATTCATGCCAGTATCTTTGATACTAATTGCCAGCGTTACAATACCAATAAGATCATGTTCTTTTTCTGTATGCAATGGATCGTCTTTTTCAATCCAACCGCGAATAACATCATCAATAGTTAAATAGATATCACGTGGCTGCTCATCCCATAGCTGAATAGAAGCCACTGGTATTCTTGTTACATGGTAATCTTTTGTATTGGCTTTATCAGCCGCTTCCATTTTAGCAGCCACGTTTTCAATAGTTTTTTTACTAACCCCTCTTCTAATACCGGGTCGTCTGGGTTTTTTTGTTTCAGCGCTCATCACTAAATACCCTCTTATAAATTACATCACAAAATTGTTCTGCTTCAATTTTTGCTGGCGTTTTATCATGCATCTCAAACAAGGACTGAGGGTTTGCATAGGTCGAAGAACTGTTGGCATACGTTTGTAAGTAACGCATAGGAGGAGTGATCAGCTTATCTGAAAAATAACTACCCTCCGCATTCAGGTCATCATAGGTATTCCTTTGGGCCGCTGAACTCTTGTCGTACTTCGTTGGTAATACGCCTACCAGGTTTAATCGATCTCCTATTCTTGAACGATTTTCTGTTTCCCAGAGCTGGGCCATATCAGCCATTCCAGAAACTGAATCCTCCTGCATTTCTGTAGGTATTAATAAATGAGTAGCCGCCCTGACAGCAGATGCTGTCAACGAGGAAGCTTGAGGAGGCGTATCAATCACCACAACATCAATCTCATCCTGGTAATACTCATCCAGAAAAATTGTCCTCATTAAATTTACGATATCCTCTTCACGATTGATTTTTTCTACCTGATCAAGAAACTCCTGCAATTCAGTTTTATGCGATGGGATGAACTTAAGGTTCTGGTATTGAGTTGAATAAGGCTCAACGTAACCAATTTTAAATAACTCGGAAATTGACCAATACCCAGGAGGTGGATATGGAAGCTCATCCCAGTCTGGGTCATCTGCATTAAATTCAGGATGAATGGGCGGAGAACCATCATCACGCATTTCAACAAAACGGGCTGAAAAATTACATTGGGGGTCAATATCAACACCCAGTACACGTTTACCCTTATTTAAAAAATATTCGGTGATAATTTTCGAAAGACTGGTTTTACCAACACCCCCTTTATGATTATTTATTGTTAAAACCTTAAGAGAGGGGTAATCAAATTCTTCTTGTGCTGGGTTCACCATTTCTGGGCCTCCAATTATAAACCGTCCACCGGTGGACGATTAGTTATCAGATGTTTAATTATAGGTAAATACAAACCGTCCACCGGTGGACGGTTGTTAATTCATTGAACGCTTGATTATACTGTACAATCAAGCGTTCAGTAAAATTAATTTGTCTGAATAATGAAATACTGGTACATTACAGAAAATTTACACACTATATATAGTGTATACCGTATTGAAATAGCGCTAAATCGATTGCTCGTCCGGAGAGAGGGGATAAATGAGTAATAATAATTATATGCTTGAGAAACTGGCAAACCTCGCAGAAATCTCAAAAGAAAGGAATCGGCTGAAAGAACAAGAAACCAAGAAAAGCTCTAAGCCTGGTAACCCTAACCGTAAATTATCCACACACCTTCTTGAGGACGCGAATGACACGCTGGATAAAAACCAGCAGTTAGGCCTTTTTGACAGTTACGAAATTACAAAAACCAAATCATTTCCAACACTGCTTGGACGCTTACCTATATTTATCCCCGGCCCATCAAGCCGACAAAAGGAAATGATCGATGAGGACTTTGCATTAACCTTTAAAACTCCTTTTGGAAGAGGGCGTCGATTCGGCCCCCCGGTTTCGTGCAAAGACGAAGAGGTTCTGTTTGCATTGTTACGACTATCTGAAAAACGCCTTGTGGGTAAAGGGGATCGTTTGCCGATTGCTCTTGAACGGTCTGGGCAGTGGTTAACAGATGAAAAGAATAACTTAACTGTTCAGATAACAATGGCCACTATTGGGCAAATAATTGAAGAGCTGGGGTTACGCACTAAAGGTGGTAATAATTACAAAAATGTTCTCGCATCCTTAAAGCGACTTAATCAAATTAGCATTGAACTGGAAACCCGAAAGCAGGATATGTATTTTGGAACATCCTGGACAGGTGGAAAATTCAGAATAGTCGATATCGAATGGAAAACATACACGGACCAGGGGCTTATATTTTGTCAATTTACACCTCTAATGGTGAAATGGCTTAAAGAGCATGCGACATATTACAGCTGGGATATTCGACGCCAATTGAAAACAGATAATGGCAAAACCTTACATCGCTTTCTAAGCACCCAAGGGAATAGCTATTCACAATCGTTGGCCTATATAGCTGACACAATTGAATGGTACGGAAATAGATCTCGATTAAAACCTCAGATGCAATCTATTTTGGAAACATTAAAGGATGACCATCAATGGTGTGATTTCAGAATAACGGGGAATGGGCGAAAGGCCCCATACCACCTGGATTTTTGGCGTACCAAAAAATAAACCCTGTATAGAACCAATGTTTTTCTACTGGTGGATGATTTACCTTTTGCTGCAGCCCGGAAATTCACCCGCATAAGCGGGGATATAAGGATTTCAAGTAGCACTTTAACTTCGTACTGTAATGACATGAATGCAGTTAAAGCATCTATCAATAGCATCGTAAATAATTCCAACTCATTAAAAGGCCACTAAAAATAAAGATTATCCATATAATCTAACCGCATACCGTTATTACATCCAATTAAAGTCCACAGCTAGACGGCACATAACTACTTAATCCGGATTACAGTAACGTACTGGAATTACATGGATTTAATAAACTCAATAATATCAATTACATAACGAAATAAAATTAAGAAAAAATCCATAAAATATAATAGTAAACGTATCTTTTTATCGTACTGGAACGACATGAACGGAATCAATTTTAGTTTAAATAGGCACTATTAACTGAATAAAAGCCGAAATCGTCCACCGGTGGACGGTCTTCTATTGTATTACCCTGCTACAAATTAGGCCTCACCAGTTGATATATTGTTAAAATCAATAATGTAGAAACAGTTGAGGTAAAGAAAATATTTATGTCGTACTGGATTAACATGGAAATGAAGTTTTCCCCTGAACAATTCATAGACACCACCTCTAACGAATCTAACATATTGATAAATATAGTTTTTTAAGTAAAATATTTCCTAGCTTCAATAAGTCTTTTTAAAATTAAACTAAACACTTCCGAAGATATCGATTTTAACAATGGAATTTTCCAAAATGGAGAATAAGGATCTTATGAAAGCAGATGCGCCTGAAAATAAAATCATAATAGTTATACACAGGGTTCGTACTAGGATGACATTGAGTTCGTACTAAACTGACAGAAATGTCGTATTAGAGGCGCATGGATCTCGTACTAGAATCGCATGGGTAACGTACTGGAATAACATGAATATCTCTCATTGAACAAGTAAGTCCTTGATTCTCTTAGTGATTTTATGCCGCATTATTCTCCTAGTACTTTAAAGTATTTATTAGTATTTAATAGTAGCAACACTTTCAGCGTTGCTCTTTGTAATATAAATAAAACTAAAAACCAAACCAAGACCGATTCCAATCCACTGAATAAATTAAATCACAAGATATTAAATAATACCCGAAAAGGGTACTCAGAAAAAACGGAATTCAGCATGAAGTGTAAGACAATAGGATTCTTTAACGGGAAGCTTCATGCAAACACCAACAAATTCAATACGATTAGCTGCAATATCGGATTATCACGGTACAGCAATAATCATGCTTACTGTTACCCAAAAAAATAATCCCTAACAAACTGAAAATAAAACTCGCCATATCCGGAATTGTTGCCATCTTTTTTTGTTATTTCCTGATGACACTATTTTTATATTAATTTAGATTATCCTTTATGATTGAACCCAAAAAAGAAACTCTTGAGTTAGACAGAGGCCTGGTTGAAGAGCTGCTGCTATATTCAAATAATGAATTAACTCGAATACGACGTAATCGGATCTTTAATTATTTCGTAAAAGGAGGCCTTGTAGTCGGTGTATTAATGATTGCCTATATTATAGGTGGAACAAATGTAGGCGGAGCTATGGGGGATAAACACAAACATCACCTTGCTTATGTCGAGATCTATGGCCCCATTGCTAGTGGCCAGCTGGCGGATACTAATCGACTAATCCCTTCGCTACATAAAGCATTTGAAGACCCTTTATCAAAAGCCGTCGCATTGCGTATTAACTCGCCAGGTGGATCACCCGTGCAAGCGGGACAAATGTACAAAGAGATTAATAACCTCAAAGAAAAGTATCCAGATAAACCTCTGTATGCAGTTATTGAAGAGCTAGGTGCATCAGCTGCTTACTACATTGCTTCTGCCGCTGACAAAATATATGTCGATCCAGCATCAATGGTGGGTTCTATAGGTGTGATTTCTGCCGGCTTTGGTTACAGCGATGTCATGGAAAAAGTGGGTGTAGAACGTCGAGTGCTCACGTCTGGTACTAACAAGTCATTACTGGATCCTTACTTACCTATCGATCCAAAAGTAGTCGACTACTGGAAAGAAATGCTCAATGAAATTCATGGACAGTTTATAGCGGCTGTTAAAGAGGGTCGAGGTGACCGATTAAAGGCGGATTATCCCGATCTTTTCTCCGGGTTAATCTGGACCGGGCAGAAAAGTATTGAAATTGGATTAACTGATGAAGTAGGGAGCATGGCAAGTGTATCCCGCGCTACTGTGGATAATTTAAATATAGTGAATTACACACCATCCCCCGATTTACTAAAACAACTGGTCGATAGTACCCACGCAATGGTATCTGCAGCGAAATACAGCATGATGACCCCTCAACTGTATTAAATATACAAAGGAAAAGAAATATGAAAAAACTTGTAATCTTATCCTGGGTGTTGGCGATATCAGGCATTACTGCAGCTGCGTATGCTAACTACCAGGTGACACAACTAAATACAATGGTGACAGAGCTTCGGAGCCAAAACCAATTCAACACGATGCTTGAGAAAAATGCGCCCGAATTTAATGATCATATACAAAAGCGTATTTCGGTCTTTATTGATAATGAGCGCAAGAAGGTTGCCCAGGCAAAATTCAACAAATATAAAAGTGCAAGTACATCACTTTCAAATGAAGGCAAGCGTATATATGGTTCGGAAAAAGCACGTTATACGCTGGTTGAATTCTCGGACACAGAATGCCCATATTGTAAAAAGTTTCATGACACGCCCAAACAGTTGGTTGATGCGTCGAATGGACTGGTGAACTGGGAATGGAAGCACATGCCTCTGGGATTTCATAATCCATCAGCACTGCAAGCATCCGTTGCGGCAGAGTGTGCTAATGATATTGGCGGTAATCAGGCATTCTGGACATTTTTGCAATCTGTGTTTGATACAACCAAAGGAAACGGGCAGGGGGCAGGTAACTTGATAAATCTGGCAATGGATTTAAATCTTGATACGGAAGCCTTTGCAAAATGCTTAAAAGATCCAAAGCATCTGGAAAAAGTACAAGCCGATTTGCAACATGCTGAGTCGATTGGTGTGAAGTCAACGCCGGTTACTTATATTGTGGATAACAAGACAGGCCGGCAACTTAAAATGAAAGGTATGGTGAAGCCTGTGGCACTGGTATCCGCTATTCAAAAACTGAAAAAAGAAGCTGATGATGTGTCTTCCTCAGAATCAGCAAAGCAAGAAAAAAAGGGGTAATAGCAATGGGGATATTTAACTGGAAAAACAAAGCAACTGACCCACAGCAACCGCATACAACGCAAACAGTAAATTATGCGATTCCTTACTACAGAATAATTCGAGTAAGAATGTTCTGGATCATTCTATTTTTTATTCTGGGCGCAACTTCGCAGTTTTTATTGGCTGTATATATACCTGATTTGTGGAACTATATTTATGGTGTATTTGCCAAAAATGTTCCAGCTCTTTAATGAATTTTAACCTAAATTGTATTGTGTAATAAAAAATTTAGAGAGAAACTATATTGACAAATATCTGTAGACTGATTGAGGCGATCCCGTACCGAGGAGTTAGAAGCGAAAATCGATGGTAGTCAGCCAGCAGGTTGGGTTTATGAATATATGGGGTATATTAATACTACCAATGATCAGTATTTTTAGATGTTTCGCAAATTGCGGTTGTCTTCTTTTATTTCAGAAAGATCTGCTTCAAGTTTACTTAGTGCCTTTTCTTGAGCTGCTATTGTTGCCTGGGCAGCGGCTAACTCTTTCTCGGCAGCGTGCCCTTTTTCAATAGCTGCGGATAATTTATCATCAGACTCAGTTTTTGCTTGAGTGGAATCAATAACCCTTTGTTCGAGTGCTGCAATATCTTTGGCATGTCGAATATCAATACCGGAGAGTTGTTGGTTTTTTTCTTTAAGCTCACTTTCAAGAGAGTGAATCTTCTCTTCTAGCTCAGAGCGCAATAAGTCACTTTCATCAAGCAATAATGAAACAGATTTATATTGTTCTGTAATTGTTTCCTTTCCATCTTTGGCCGCTTGAAACAAAGCCGATTTAAGTTCATCCGCGAGATTTACAGGCAACTGAATGTCTCTGTTTGCCTCCTTTTCGGCGACATCAGCAAGATAGGCCTTGAGGTGAGCTTGAATGGTACCTTTGCTCCCGCTACCGAGCCTTTCCCTAATTCGATCCAGAGATGGGTTGATGCCCTCTGCCTTTAAATCATTGTAGGTAGTAGAAACCAGATCTTGAGTGATTTTTGAAGTTGCCATGTTTATCCAGGATTAAGTAAAGATTTAACTGTACTGATTTAAATAGTACAGTACGGTACAGTATAAATCTAGTTGAAAGAATGAAACAAAGAAACAAATGAATCTATTGGGCGACAATAATTCCGGGGTTACTTTTTCAAGCTGTAGAAAATACTGTGATTCGCTATGGAGATAGTAGGACAAGTCAATCGGAACTCATCAAATCCCCCGTCATACCTGTTCCAGACAGGCATTAGGTTGATCTAAACTTCGCGGTGACACGGCCATGGGGTAAAACCCCTTCGCTGCTAGCGTCGCGCAATTGTGGCAGCTTGGGGTAATCCTGGAAATAATCTAGATAGAGGGGAAGAAGTGAAGACATTATTATCCGAAATTAAATTACGTTGTCTCAGCATCACAAAGCAGGGCAGCCCATTCATCCTTTGTACCAAAAGAAAGATAAAGAATTGATCTTCTATAAATAAAAAAATGTATTGAGCGGTACAAAATAATTCTAAAAAATGCTATAAAATGGCCACCTCTTGAAAATTTGTGGGTAACTTTGGCAGAATACAGAATATTATTGTAAGTCTTTGAGTTATTAAAAATACCGAGCGACAGCTCTTCTTTATTTCTCATACTCAAAAACTATATGATCTTTTTTAGTCGTCCTTTTTCCATCACCATTAAAGTCGGTCGCACCCGTACACCCTGGCTGGCGTAGACAGTGAGGGGCAAAAGGGCGACGTAAATCTTGCTCCGACCCTGAAGCTGAAGGAGTTGGCTCTCCCACTAATTTTCTTGAAGAGCCAAGTTTTTAAAAGATGGGTTTACAGTGAAATATTTTTTAAGAGACTTTAGAGGAAGTAATGTGCACCAAAATTTCACAATAACCTTACAGGCATGTGGTAAAGATAAAAACAAGCTCTCTGCTCTATTATCTGAACTTGACGCTGAGAAGCGATCTCTTAAATCACTTCTTAGTCGTTTGTCCAGTGAGCCAGAAGGAAGCTATGGCAGAGGTAGAGAGCGGCAGGTTAAGATTCGTAAAATGAAAGATAAACTCTCGTTCTTAACTGAAGAGCGAGAAGCTGTTAGAGAAAGGCTGGGTACTATGAAAATGGATGCAAAAGCGCTTAACAGAGCAACCAATAGTCGTTCAATTGATTTTGCACATGCTTTTATAGCTGCTGCTGAACGACTGTTACCAGATGAAATGTTTTTAGAGCTGGAGTCTAGGGCTGCGGATATTTTGTCTTCAGAATAAAACTAGAAATGATAATGATCGGAAAAAAATATGAAATATCAGGTATGACCCTGGAAATTAAAGCTGATGCAGGGGAAGAGTGGGAAATAATAAATACCACAACAAAGGAAATCATTTACTTTAATAAAATCCAACTTCAAAATGCTATTAAACTCGGTAAGGTCATCGAAATTTTGGATGGTAGTGAAAAGTCCCTGCGTGTTAATGCATAATTTATTTAGAGGGGTAATAAATATTCATATATTGGCTGTATAAGCAATTGTTGAGCATTAACCTCTGGTATTTCTCTGGACCCTTATTCGATCTGTTATTTAAGGTAAACGACTAGAAAAGAAAGAAAAATAGCAGAGGAGGGCAGTTATGCGACATATTGCCGCCGTTCATCGAAATTAAGCCATCGGCATGTCCATGGACTGGCGCTACAACAACGCAACAAATGAGATTATATTCGAGGGGGTTGGCTCGCTGGAACTCGGTGAGTCGTCCCAAGATGGCTGGGAAGCGAATCCGGTGGTGTCCATCTGCCTAGGTGCTGACGTCCCACCTTATTAGACTTCTTCGATTGGAGTGGTGGTTTCTGGGAAGTAATGACAGAAAGATACCCAAGATTAGTGGTTTTCTAAAATGGCGTTTATCACTGAACCTACAGAATATATTAAAACTGCTCTATCTGAACTACAGGGTGCGTGGGGTAATTTAAGAAATGCTGTCGTAGATAATTTTGGTTTTCCTGATTCTGATAAATTACTGTTCCATATAGATGAGGCTATGAGTTGGGAATCAGTCAGAAACCTGAAAACAATGAAATCTACATTCATATTGATTCAAAACATTGCCCTGCAAACAGAAACAGCAGAAGAGGTTACTGAATGGATTGATAATGTAAGAGATAGTTTAGATGCAACATTTGAAGCCATAGCTGAAGGTGAAGCGGAATAATGGTTATCAATAATTGAATTCAAACGGGTAGAATTGCATTGAATTTAGATCAGAATGATTGCTTTAATTTAGCCAAGTGCTTCTTTCCAGTATTTCAAGGTAAGCGAGGTAATACCAAAATCTTTTTCTGATTGTTGAAGGCTTTTCAAACAATTGTAAAAAAGCTGAGCGTCTGTTTCTAAACCCAGACAAATTAAGCTTTTAAGAATTCGTGTTATCCGTAAATTATTGTGCGTATCTTGAGTAAAACAGTTTTCTTTTCGGTCATTCCAGTTCGATGATTTTATAATCTGACTGTTTAAATACTTAAGCCCATAAAATGAAAGTAATCTGATAAAGCTTGCTTTCAAGTGATCTCTCAATAATTCATCATTAAGAAAAGCTGCTTCAATTTCTTTTGTGATAATAGGAGCATTTGGTGTGACTCTGCTAAATTCTTTTGTTGGGAATAACCATTGGATATAGTCATGCGTCACCTCAAGCCAGGTATCATCCTGTTCCAATATTTCGGATAGATATCGGCCTCGATGATCAGGGTGGCTACCAAGGTAAAAGAGAATAAATTTTCTCACAAAGTAGCAATTCCTTTTTCAAATACTGGTATGTTAAGTTTTTTAGCTACATCGGCATGAAAAGCCTGATCTGAAGGCCAGAAATACTTATCTTTTGTTTCAGGCTCTTCTATCCATTTAGCTGCTTTATCTTTGGAGTGATCGAGGACTTCTTGAAGCTGTTCGTTACTAGGATTTTTAACTATTAGCATGGCAATTATTTTGTCTTTTATGTCTTCAAATTATACCAGCTTTAGGGCTGAAAATAGTCTGGGCTAACCTTTTTGATAGTTTTAAGTTACATTAAATTTTCAGCCAGAGCCCGGTATATTTTTGTATTCGACAAGCAAATCCTGACCTTTAGAGCCGCATATACTACAACGTAGTTTATCAGTGTGCTTTTTCTGTTCTACTGATAAGACTATTTCAGCAGTGTGTCTACATTTGTTGCAGATCACTTTGATTTTAGAGGGTTCGGGTATGGGTGGATTGATCATGGTTAATTACTCGCCAGGACAAGCCATAGCACGCTGATAAATGTATAAACTAATCAGCTATTGACTGCAAAATAGAGGTCCACTTATTCGACAGCTTTGTGAAACCCTTTTGATGACCTATCCATACTAAGCCATAATTATCTGAACACTGTTTATACGCCCATTTTGACACAGATATAGATGTGCTTAAATCGTGAGTAAGCTTCTGATCATCAAAGTAACTAGACAGCATATCTCCTGAAACCAGGTTCCGTTTTACCCATTTATCTAAAAAATTCTCTGATGCAAGATAATCACTTTTATCACCATTGCAGTTCTTATGTGATAGCACAAAATTATGTCCCAAATCTACTGCATATCTTGCCCAGGGTATGAAATGATCTACTTCAGGAGCCCCTCTGATCTGCCTGTCACAATAGAAGCAATTATTGTGTTGTTCTTCTTTTAATACAGGAATAAAAAGCTGTAAATTAGAACGCTTTGATTCAAATAAAAAGCTCTCAAGGTTAATATTCTGTCCCAACATTGCCTGGTTATTAGTTGCTTTCTGTATCCAGCGTATCCAGGCACTGTGAACCATATCTGTTATTTGTCCGTAGAATTTCCTGAAGCAATAACTGACGCCAGGCATAAGTGTAATCACGTTTCCTTTAGCAGTCTGTAAGTATAAGAACTCTACAGTCGAATCACTGACAACCTGCAGTTTCCATAGAGGCATTTGCTTGATAGTATTTGAAACAGAAGTCAGTAATTGCCTGTATTCCTGGTGGGACTTGAAAATAGATAATTTTGAATTAACTTTTCTTGCCTGCTGTATCTGGTTGATGATTGCAGCCTGATTACCATTATTCTGGTATAGAACATCTGAGTCACTTTCATTCGGAAACTTTACCGTTTGCATCCAGTACAAATCTATAAACTTTGCAGCCAGTGCTTTTGTAGTGATAGTCAGCTCTTCATTATTATCAGAGCCTGTTTCAATACAGTGGTCGGCTATGGCATGAAGTAATGCAAATTTATAAGTTGATACGAATACACCTTCTTTCAGGATACGCTGGATGTTTTGTAAAAACTGGATCTGGTATTCGTAAGAAGGTTGCATCAGATTTACTCAGTATTGCTGTTTGCCGGGAATAACGCCTCTCACACCACCCTTTGGATTATCCATATCACCAGGCCTACGTGGTATTAGGTGAATGTGACAGTGAAAGATAGTTTGCCCCGCCGATTCACCGTTATTTGTCCCTATGTTAAAACCATCAACCGCTGAGTCTTCCAGTTGGATCTGATCTTTCAACTTTACTAACAACTGATGGCAAGCTTCTCTTTCTTCTTTTGTCAGTTCAAAATAAGTTTCTGCATGCCTTTTGGGGATGATCAGTGTATGTAGTTCTGTTACTGGATAACCATCATAAATAGCATACGCTAGATCGTTTTCAGCTACGATCCTACTGGTTTCTATGTCACAGAAAATACACATAGTTTACAACCTTAACGCTCAAATGTAGGCATATCATATTGACTGTAATCTATAGACTCATCATTCCAGGCAGCACCTTTTTTTAGCTTCCTTTCTTCGATAGTCATATTGAATATGGAAAGGTGGGTTTCATTCATTAACGCTTGTATTTCAACATTAGAGACAAGCTTCATAAAGACACCAGCATGAATAAACCCTTCAAGTCGATATCGCTGTACTTCAGGGACTTTATAACCTTCTTTTGAAGCATTAAAAATATTGATCAGCTTATCTTGAACTTCTGATAGAAATTTTTTCTTGTTCATTTTACTTTAGATTCAAGTCCATGTAATTTTTATAATCAAGCTTGCTATTCAATAAACTTATTGCCATTACCTTGTACGGCTTTTATACGACGATTCCTCATAAGTTCGTTTGCATCAACTGGGTCAGTTTTGTCCCAAGCATTGAATAATCTCTTTTGTTGCTTCGACAATCTCAACTTGTACCGATCTGACATGTAAAAATAGGTTCTGGCAATATTACCTCGAACACCTGGTGGTGGCTCCATCTTCTTTGCTTTGAAATCAACTTCAAAATCACATTGTCCATACTTTCGTGTTTCGCCTTCCAACATACTGAAGCGGTAGTTGGAGCGGTCAGCGTTCAATTCACCGATTGCGGGTTGAAGATTGTGCATATCTCCTTCCATCTGTTTAAAGCGTTTATTCTTTTTGCAGGCTTTTCTACCCCCATCCTGCCAGCACTGAAGTTGATGTCCAAACCAGTACGTCGGCATAATGTGTTCCCATTCGATACGTTTAGCTCGCTGGTTTACATTACCTGATCTTGTAACAGCATTCCTCGGTTTATACCCACATGAGTCAGCATCGGGAGAACCCTTTTTGCCTTTCCATTTTATATCGCAGCCACAATAAAAAGTTGTGGCTTCAGGATTAGCCTGATACATATTTATCAGCTGCTTCTTCGCTTTACTAAAAGATACTGATTGGTTTCCTGATACCAGCGTTGATACTGTTAGAAAAGTAATAAGTAGTATTACTCGATTCATATTGTTTTGTAACAATAAGAGGTGACTATCATTTAGCTCGAATATTCAAGGCGATCAGAAAATGTTTCTTTTGAATACGGAGAAATTATCCAGAGTATGCAAATGAGGGACTTATTTTTAATCATTATTTACTTCCGATTGTTCAGCCTGAATTCTGTCATAGACTTCTTCCCTGTGAACAGGTATTTCGCGGGGTGCATCGATTCCCAAATGGATTTGACCGTGATTATTCTTAACGACCTTAACCTTAACGTCATCACCGATCATTAAAGATTCACCAATACTACGTGTAAGTATTAACACTCCTGTTCTCCATTTCCATTTTTATTATTAAGCCATTATCCTATACCGGTATCTCACTGATTACCATCCTAACTGCAGAAGAGTAGAACACAGCTTATGGATAAATTTTTTATGTTGACATCTTTGAGTAGGACTTTAGTATTTCCGATGCTTGTGAGTATAGAGGTATTGCATTACCTACTTCAATGAAGGAATGTCATCACAGGGTTGTGTGTCAATTTTAATAAGGACAGTGATTATGAAATATGAAGTAGATGAGGATGACGCGGTATATGCTTATCAATCTAAAATTGATAGCTGTATTGATCAACATAAAAAACAAGCTACCAAATATTATAAAGAGATTAACAAATTAGAAAATGCTCCCAAAGATGTTCAAGAAGAACGAAAGGAAAAGCTAAAAGAAGCTCATAAGTGGTTAGAGCATGAAAGGCGTCTACTAGAAACGAAAACAGACGTATTGGCTGAATTAGCTTTTTACCAAGAGCGAGGACGTACTGCAATCAAAGGAAATCGTAAAGAGGTTTCTATAAAGCAGGAGGCACTGCTAGGTGAGGGACATCATCAATCTGGCAGAGCTACTGAGTTAGAAAAGTATATGCGAGCAGTCCCTATACCAAAACCTTCTGGTAATCATACAGCTCATCATATTGTGCCTGGTAAAGGTAAAACAAAAGCTGCTGTTCGAGCAAGGATTAGAATTCACCTATACGGTATTAGAATAAACGATCCTAGTAATGGCGTATGGCTACCAACATATTCTAAACACACACCTCATTGGTCAATGCCAAATTCTCTAGGCCATTTGCAATACCATACCGAAAATTATGAATCGTGGGTTTTAAAGAAAGTTAGGGCTAAATCAGGAGAGCTACCATTAAAGCAAGAGCTAAAAATGATAGGTATGATGTTACAGAACAACACTCTTCCCCCAGAAGCACGAAAAAAGTAGGACATATTAAGTGATTTATACAATAGAACGCGATGGTTATAAGTTTAAAGAGCTCGATCTTGAAGTGAGTGACTTCATTGATGTTTTTCCTGAAGGTATTGATTATGTCTCGGCTCAAGAATTTTGTGAAAACAATATCTCTCTTGCATCATCATGGAAACTGCTTAAAACAGAATTTTCAGATATTGAAGGTCACGAGAATTTAGTGCCCGATATTTGCACCTGGATTGATGCATCTTTGCTGTTATCTCCTAAAGCAAAACGTTTGTTAGGTGATCTTCTTACGGAATATGGTGAGTTTTTGCCTATTATGATCGGCGATCAACAATATGAAATTTTTAATTGCTTAACATTAAAAGATACAAAAGATGCAAGCGACTTGATATTTAAATCTGCCGATTCAAACTGCGCCTATCTTTTTTGCCAGCAGAGGTTAAAAGACTTAGTGGAAGATTTTGATTTACAAGGCGTAATATTCACTTCTTAGGATTAAGTAAAGCTATATTCAGTATTTTCCTAGATGGTATTTCACCAATCGCAGTATTTGGGCGTTCATTATTCTATGTCCAAAGCCTCTTAGTGACTAATAATTGTGCCTGCTCAACGGTTACAAAAATATGTAAATCCAACACCTAATGCCGTACAGTTGTTCTAGGCAATTAAAGTCGAAATCTCTTTACACACCAAGGTGTTCGAGGAAATGGATGGCATTCTGATGAATATAAGGAGTTAGCATCCTAACGTCCGCTTCGTTGATAAAGGGGGCGTTCGCATGATTATAAAAATAGGTAAGCGCCTACAAAAAG
>CALCSG010000338.1 GCA_937894085.1 uncultured Gammaproteobacteria bacterium
AAACTGATGGTAGCCGTTGCTATCGTAGTACTGGTCGAATCGCATCCGTCGCCATGGGTAGCTATACCATCGATGATTATCATCAGTCGTGAAATAACAGTATCTGCATTACGTGAATGGATGGCAGAACTTGGGAGCAGGGCAACCATCAAAGTCAGTTTCGTCGGCAAAGCCAAAACAACGGCGCAATTATGTTCATTAATATTAATGATCTATAATCAGTCATTATTCGAGGTATCGATGTTTCAGGTCGGGTTAGTGTTTTATTATGTGGCCGCATTTTTAACGCTGTATTCGATGGCTCTTTACCTGAAAGCGGCCTGGCCCGTGATGACCAGACACAGCTAAAAGTCAACTAAAATAATTTCCAGGAAAACGCTGGAAATGGGCAGTTTAAACTTGACAGTTTTTGCTCAATCGCTATTATAGCGCCTCTTTTGCGGGAATAGCTCAGCTGGTAGAGCACAACCTTGCCAAGGTTGGGGTCGCGAGTTCGAATCTCGTTTCCCGCTCCAGATTCCAGGCCCCGATAATATCGGGGCTTTTTTTCTGAATTTAAAGAACGAACATTTTAACGGTTTTAGTTTTGCACATAAGCAAGGATAAAAACGATAAGACGTAACCGTATTTGGCTGGTTGGCAGAGTGGTTATGCAGCGGCCTGCAAAGCCGTGGACGGCGGTTCGATTCCGCCATCAGCCTCCAAATATAAAGTCCATCTTTAAGCCCGGATGGCATTGTGGTAGAAAGGTGTTTGAAGACCTACCATGACTTAAGAATGGGCTGTATTAAGACCATCCTGTTTCAAAGCCCGGGTGGCGCTGTGGTAGACTGTAGTTTAAAAAACTACCATGACTTAAGAATAGGGCATATTCAAGACCATCCAAGTATCAAAGCCCGGGTGGCGAAATTGGTAGACGCAAGGGACTTAAAATCCCTCGGCTTAACGGCCGTGCCGGTTCGATTCCGGCCCCGGGCACCATTACTTCATTTGCCATATCCGGCTATATCTTATTATTCCTTATTATTCAATTAGTTACGATTGATATTTAAAATCGTTTGCATTTAATATATTGCCATAATTTGCCAATTCTCGTGAATTTTTACGAACAAATTACGAACGGAGTGCGAACTGATGGCTACAATTCGAAGAACAAAAAATAAAACTTGGCTGGCTGAGGTTAGAAAATTTGGTCAATATAAAGCCAAGACCTTTGATACTAAATTAAAGGCTCAAGCATGGGCAGTTGAAGTTGAGCAAACCATGACGCCGGATACCCTTGTGCTTGGTAAATCTTTAAAAGATGCTTTTTTACGATATCAAAAGGAGGTTTCACCTACAAAAAAATCCTGGAAAAATGAGCATAATCGGCTTAATAAATTTTCTCGTAATAAAATGGCCAATTTGATATTAGAGGATATCAGGCAAACAGATATATACGAGTGGATCGATGAAGAGCTTAAACGAATTAAAGGTAGTTCTGTAAATCGAGATCTTAATCTATTGTCGAGCGTATTCGAAAAAAGTATACGTTGGAGCTGGACTAATAATAACCCTGTCAGAGGTATTGAAAGACCGAAAAATCCACAGCCAAGAGATCGTCGTATAAGTGAGTATGAAATTACTCGAATTCTTGATGCGTTAGCTTTTAATGGCAGTGAAATTACTGAGCAGCGGCATGAGATTGCAGTTGCTCTACTATTCGCTATCGAAACAGCAATGCGTCAAAGTGAAATATGGGGGCTCGACTGGGCTTTTATTAATTTAAATCGAAAATTCCTAAGGCTAAATGAAACTAAAAATGGAACGAGACGCGACGTCCCATTATCAGTTGAAGCCATTCGGTTGATGAAGTTATTGAAGCCAAAAAAGACAGGCAGAGTTTTTATTTCCAATCAAAACTCATCTGCAACTATCTTCGGGAGGGCAGTTAAATTAGCAGGAATTGTTGATTTAACTTTTCACGACTCTCGACATGAAGGTATAACAAGATTATCAAGGAAATTAGATATTCTGGACCTTGCTCGAATGGTGGGACATCGAGATCCACGCTCACTGATGATTTACTACAATGCAACTGCCGAGGAAATTGCAAATAGGTTGGATTAAAAACTTCATACACTCGGCGTAAATGAATAGACATAACATGTATAAGTCTAGATGCCATCCGACAGACTAGAAAAGTTATTTAGCTTGAAAAAATATACAACAGCGATAGAGTTGATTGGTCAAGTGGATATGACCTACAGCAGATGAATTTGCGCCGACAGCAGTATATCAATGCACTTAGAACTGCCGATACAGGGGACTACACAAAATTGTTTGAATTCGCCGGAGTAGGTCAGTAAATCAATTATCTTAGAGGGAGAGTATTTATTCTTTTTCCTGATTACGTACAATGATCCGCTGACTCGTAAACTGCCTAATTTTTGGCTGTTTTCAGAAGTTTTCTTACAGCTTATCTGAGCTTTTTGACGATTTATATAGCGAATTCAGCGCTATAGCACCAGACAATCGATACTGGCGGAGCTTCATACGTAATCAGGTTCTTTTTTAATGATATCTTTCTGATAGCCGCCATTAAATTAATGACCCTGAACTAGCGCTATCGACCCATAGCGGGCATTGTAGAGGGTACGAAAATAGGTCGGTTCATGACCCGCAACGGACATGCCAGCCTCCTTTGTTTTCTCATCCATATGAGTGATGCTTTGCCTTAAACGGTCTAACTGTCGAAACTCTTTCGAAAGCACTGTTTACATTCATGTGAATAGTCGGCACTGTGATTGTACAAAAATAAAACAGTATATCTATAACAATTATAAGGAGCACTCCCTACGGTCACGTAAAAACGCTGCCGCAGGTGATAACGATGACCTGCGTTTCTTTAGGGACTTGACCGAAGACCCTGAATTCATTTTTCTAGTTCGTTTTTTAAACGATCCCTCAGGAGTGTTGTCGTTAGTGGAGTGGTAAATGTATGATAGGTTTTATTACGCCATCCTTTTAGGTAGAACTCACCCGTATTCTCTAAAAGATAATTTGAATAAGATCTGCAATCCGCTAAAGTTTCTATTTCGTTTAATACCCACTCACCGCTTTCAATATCAACAAAAAAATCGAATCGTAAATTAGGGAAAGTTGAGGATTTTGCCAATGACAAGGCTATTTTTTTAAGCTTATGAAAAAACTTATCTTGCAACATTATTGCAGTTTCTTGACTTCCTTCTAGGTGCTCGCCATTGCTACCCAGACAAACTCCATGGCTATTTCTACAACCGACAAATAGCAACTCTCCCCAGGCAGTCATAAATTTCATCTCAGTAGGCCCTCTTTGCTCTTTATTATGCGGAAACAATTCCTGAATAATCAAGCCAGGTTCAATATGGAGAAGATGGGTGTCAATGTTGCCAGATGTAACACCCATAATGTCGTCAGAAACCCAATGCTTAAATGTCTCGTAATCTGAGACAACTTTTAAAGCATCGATATATTTAGATTCGGAATTTTTTGCAGACAAAAACGTTGCTATATATTCATTTTTACATTGAAAAACCTTTAAGGTTCCAATACTTTCCGAGCCGTTGGTAGGCTTAATGATAAATTCTTCACGACTCTCTACTTTAAGGATAACAATTTTGAACAATCGTTTTACTTCTGACTCATCATTCAACAATGAACTGAAACCAAAGGTTTTTTGAATTGGAACCAATCCATTTGTCCATTCCCGCAGCAATAGCTTATTTGCAAATAACGAAAGCGCTCCCACCTTGTTCGCGGTTAACACTGGTTTTTGAACGTTATGCATTAAACTGTGGTAGTCAAAGTCTCCAGAGTATTCTTCCATTTCGCGGCTACAATCGAATATTGATGATAGACAGAAATTTTCAGAATAATTTAAAGCGGGTTTGTAAATACTATCTTTATCTAAGCGATCAGAATTATTTGGATTTACCGCAATTTTTACAGCGTGATTTTTCATCAAAGTTTCTTCCGGATTTTAGGTCTATATACACCACAACTAAGGTCTGACCCCGCCATGCTGTAAGGCTTTAACCTTAGATTTAGCTTTCTACACAAGCGCTTTTAATTAAATATTTCTTTTGCCGTGATGAAATCTTCTTTGGTGTCTATTTCGATCCATTTTAAACCAGAAATATCAAGCGCATAAAAAGGTACATCCTTTTCGATCAATTTTTCGTATGCCGCTTCGTAGTATTGCTGATGGTTTTTTTCATCCTGCATCATGATTTCCAATTCAGCGAACAGCTGTATTGCTGTGCCTGCACTAATCTTTTCAATACCGATAGATTCACCGATTGCTTCTGCTGGATTAACCGTTTTGCTGGCTTTGACCACACGGTTATTTCCTCTAATGATGACTTTGATCTCTTCAGCATCGAGATGTATGTTTTTATCAATACACAATGCGTTGTCATGTTCACAGCCGATGAGTTGGCTAAGGATGGTTTTATCAAACACCACATCTGCATCAAATTTAATAAAAGAGGAGCCCGCAACAAGATCCCGGGTCAACATTAATGAGAAGCCGGTATTGGTGGTTGCATACTGCTCATTGGTGATGAAGTGGGCGTTTAATTCAGGAAAATTATGCGTCACATACTCTTCAATCTGCTCCTGTAAATAACCCAGTACAAATACAATCTCCGTGATCCCGCAGTCACGTATATGCGAAATCATCATCTCAAGAATGGTGTGCCCGCCAACCTTTAAAAGGCTTTTTGGGCAGTTGTCGGTTAAAGGCCTGATTCTTGAACCCACGCCTGCAGCCAGAATGACAGCCTTCATATTTGTTCTTTCCTTAATTGTTTTCATTGTCTAGATGACTCGTTTAATAAAGCGTATTGTGTGAAAATGATCGCGCTCTTGCGATTATTTACCAAGAATTTTACTGCTGTTATTAGTCATATTGACACCACGCAGCCAGCTACGCATAAGGCCATGGATGACTTGGCTAATGGCAAACAGCCAAAGCATCGGCGTCAGTGTATTGAGCACCAGGGCCAACGACAGCATAAAAATGAAAACGCCCTCATTAAAGTTAATGATTTTCCGTTGCTCAAGCACAAACCATTTCATATTGGCTAACAAACCATAGCCAGGCCCTGCAACATCTTCACGTTTGAGATCAGCTTCTTTTTCGGATATTTTTTCCAAGTATTGGTTGTCGTCGGCTACCTCGGTATAAATGGCAACGTATTTGGAATAGCCACGCAGTGAGTAAAAGGAAACACCTATAAAGGCCAAAAACACCGGCACCACATCGTACGATTGTGCGTAAGCGGCATAGCCAATCGCGCCAAACCATAGGGTGACTTGTAGCTGATCAGTTAGCTTGTCAAAATAACAACCCGCTAAAGAGGGCGTGTTACGATAACGGGCCATCTGCCCATCCATGCAGTCCAGTATATGACTTAGATGGATTAGCAGAGCAGCGCTAATAAAGTTTACTGTCCCGCCTGCGATAATTAAGACAGCAGACAGGATGGCAACAACAAAAGAGAGCAAGGTGATCACGTTTGGGGTTAACCACTTAATATCCACGGCAAGATAATTTAGCGCGATGGCCAGTGGTGCGGTCACAAATGAAGACCACCATTCATCATTCTTGGTCTTGGTTGCCCATAGGCGAGTTAGTTTGTCATTCATATTTCACCCTCCGCTACGCCGAGAACAGCACAGGCTAAAGATTCCTTATGGTTATGAGCAACCATTCTAAGTACGTTTGTGATGGGGGGAACGACGGGTATTATCGGAATAAAACTGGCCAAAACGTCTCTGAGTGAATCGATAAAGAATTGGATGTCATCATGGGATAACTCGCCAATATTGCCCACCTGAAACACCTTGCCACGAAAACATCCCTTGCCCTCATAGATGATGATCGACTTTTCTCGTAATCGATTACGAAATTGGGTGACCTCAATGTGTGCGGGGATGTTTACGGTGGTGAGCATCGAACACATCTCTTTTTCTTTGATAAGAAAAGTGAGCCCGCATTTCAGCATTCCCCGCCGTAACAGGCTAGCCTTGTATTGTATACTGGCATATCGATTAGAGATTCCCTCGTTCAAAATATTGATTAGCGCTTGTTCGAGGGCGAAAAAGAGGTGGGTGGCCGGTGTGTTGGGTGTCTGTGACACGGTGCTTATAAAATGGTAGAACTTGTACAGGTTAAGGTAGGTTGATTTTGCCGGATAGGATTTTAATCTTTCAAATTCTTCTTTCCTGCCAATCACGAACGACAGACCGGAATACGAACCAATAGCTTTGGAACTGGAGCTGGAGAAGAAGGCAATATGATTCTGTTCCATATCAATCACCTCCGTTCCTGCACTACTTACGCAGTCGACGATAAATATCGACCCATTGGCCTTTGATAAAGTGCCGATGTCGTACAACGAATTGAGCATGCCTGAGCTGGTTTCATGATGCACCATGGCAACGACATCAATCTTGTTCTCATTCAGATAGGTTTCAACTTCCGAGGTGTTTATCTTGTTCCCCCAACCAAAGTCGAGCAGGAAGGTGTTTTTGTTGTGTATTTTCGAGGTGTTATAGAGCCTATCACCAAATTCACCATTGGTGAGAATAAGGATGTTTTGTTCATCGACTACAGATGAGAGCATCGATTCATTGGCGGCCGTGCCTGAGCCAGTAATGACAACCGCACGGTAGTCAGCGGTATTCTTGATCTCAAATAGTTGCAGTAATTTTTGTTCGATACTCTGTAACAAATAATCAAAGTCTGCCTCACGATGACAGATATCTTCTTTTGCAATAGCCGTTCGAACATTGCTTGCCACGTTTACTGGGCCAGGTGTAAATAGCAAATACTTTTTCATCTGTTTTAGTACCTTCTGATATGAGAGGAGTCATCGCAGGCCTAAAATTTTTATTATGTCGGAGCACTCGTTCTACCATACAGTCATTATTTGAACCAGAGAAAAGCGATCACCCACACAGAAAATGAGCTGGATCATGTGAATATCAATCGTTCAAATAGCGATAGCTGACGCCATAAGCGTCAATTATTTATGACACTGAATCGAGGAGTAGACCAGGCAACCACAGTTAAGGCAGTGCATAGACTGTTCGACTTATTAATAAAAAGTATAGGCTTTGAGGGCCGGGTTTTTGGCTTGAAGGCTTGGGGCTTGTAGGCTTGAGGGCTTGAGGGCTTGAGGGCTTGAGGGCTTGAGTCTCGCGGGCGAGGTCGATAGTAAATACTATCAACTGCATTAGCAACAAATATCGCGGCAGTATTAGGATTGGTCATATCCAGTTTTGTGGCCACTAATACACTTTGACGAATCAATCACCCATCTTAATCCCGCTGGCAGCCGTGCAACAATTCGATATAAATGAATATCCTTTCTCGGAGCAGATTTCCCCAGTGTCATCCATTAGAGATCTTAGGCCAAATAGGTGACATATCTAGGGTCTCCACGAATAGGGCGTTTGTTCCCCCTATACTCAACTTTATTTTACATCCGATTTTTTTCCGACGCTTACACCTTGTTTAGTCTCTTATTGGCACATTTTTGCCTATTGCGCCGCACAAAAGAATGTCTGTTGTCAGGCCAAATCTAAATAGCTTTTCGAGTCTGTCAGATGGCATCTAGACTTGTACTGATAATCTTATTTAATAGTAAAGGTTATTGTTTCAGTAAAATAAGTGTCGTAACCTTTAGGTGTACTTTTAGTTCTCTACAACAATGTTAATGCGATGACTAAAGTTGATTTAAAAAACGATAATGCAAGCGATGCTGCTGATATGAATGATTCTGAGCTTGAGGATCTGGTATCTCAAAAGTTGAAGGAGTCCATCTCATCAACCCAAAAAGCAAATCGCAAAGTGGCCAATGATCTGGAGAGATTACTTCAGGGGTCACCCGTTGAAAAATTGAATGCCACTGAAGAAGGTTTTGAATGGCTTAATGATTCCACGAAGGGAAATGTGCTTATCTGATACGTATATTAACAAAACGAGCATTGGTATGGGGTTATAGATGGCCCTGGACACCTTATTCCTTATTTTTGAGTAAATGATGTATTCACCTGCCAAGAGCGGACATGAAAATGGTGAAGATAGCCGACTATCGCGAGCTAAAACTAATAACCTGGAATATTCATATCCCTTTGCTTACCGAAGGAGAAGCTTAAGATATATATAAAATGTACTGGCGTCATGTCAGTGAAGATTTGATGAGTGACAAAGAAAAAACTCTCGTGAGAACGCTATGTAAAAAGTATGGTGGCGGGGTTTCGCTTTTGTCTTGTGACGGCTTAAACCGGCCAGTAGCGGACATGATTCCATGATTCTTTTTCTAGAATTTGACGGAGTGACACATCCAAGAGTCGGTAGTTCCGGTTTCATCGACGCCTGCATGAGCAGCCTAAAGGAGGCCCTTAAGCCATTCGATATTGAAATAGTCGTAAGCAGTACCTGGAGACTTACTTGCCATAGCTCGGAGTTGCAGAAGCTTCTTTCGCCGCTTGGCAAGCCAATTGTTGGAGTTACCCCTGAGCTTGAGCGAGGTACTGACTATAAGCGCCAAAAAGAAATCGTGTCCTATATCTCCCAAAATAATATTACCAAGTGGATCGCGATTGACGATTCCAGGTTCTCCTTTTTTCCAGATCAGTCCCAGAACGTTTATTTCACTAACCCAAAGACGGGATTCACGGCAGACGATATTGCGCCACTCAAAGAGCTTCTGAGTTCGTCAGGAAAGCTGTCGTTGTCGCCCTGGAACTGATCAGGTTGGTATTTGTCACTGATTGTTTCTGAGTAGACAGGGTTACCGTCTTTCCCGATACTCCATACAAAGCCGACTGAAGCTGTTACTTCTACCGACTGAAATCATGGTGTTGAAAAACACCAAAATGGTCTGAAATGACCGATTCGAGTCCTGGTAATCGCATACCACAAAAGGGACAAAAGAGAATATTGAGATGGGTCGACCAGATAACATCACCAGTATTTTCCAGGTAATGATTTTCTTCAAGATCTGATTCTGTTGCTTCTTTCTGAATATTCAAAGTCCAGGCAGGGACGGCATCCTCGAAGTGTAGATAAACGCCAGATTTTGGCAGGGCGTTACAACTATGTTCTTTAATCGTCATCTTGAAGGGCAGAGTTTATGGAAGCAGTACGCTACTATATCAAGGTCAAACTTAGTCAACTATTCAAGACTCAAAATGAAAACTCGACGAAACGATCCCTGTCCCTGCGGTAGCGGTAAAAAATACAAACACTGTTGCCTGAATCCAGCCTCAGCCGTCAATGACGAATTGAAACAATTGCTGGCAGGGCAGGAATTTAACTCGATTGAAGAGGTTCAGGCTATGGTTAATCAGTTCATGCAACAGAGAAACCAAAAGCCTCAGGATGATTATCAGGGCCTATCATCCGAACAGGTTCATCGAATGCTGAACTTCCCGTTAGATTCACCCTGGTTCTTTTCTTTTCCAGAAGTTCTATCCACTGAACCTGATACGCCCATACTGACACTGATTCAATGGATCGCGGATGCCACTGATGAAAAAGGCCTGAAAGCCACAGCCAAGGGCAATCTACCTCAAAAGCTTTGCCGTCATGCTGCGCTCGATTACAGGAAAGAACTGCCAGACGATGACATACACCACCGGATGAGTGTCAACAAGGAAGAGGATTTTATAGATCTGCACGTCACCCGGATTATTATGGAACTCGCCGGTTTTCTCAGGAAAACAAAAGGGCGCTTTTTTTTAACAAGGAAATATCATCAACTTGTTGATCAGGTCGGCAACGTGGCACTGTACCCAAAAATATTCGACACCTTTTGTAGAGAGTTCAACTGGGGTTATTGGGATCGTTATCCGGAAATACCCTTTATCCAACAATCCTTTCTTTTTACCCTGTACCTACTTCGACAACATGGTGATGACTGGAATCCTCCAGAGTTCTACACAGATGCCTTTTTGAAAGCATTTCCGATGGTAGTGGATGAAGTGGAACCACTGCCCTATATGACAGCCGAAGACGAAATTCGACACTGTTACAGCTTACGCGCTTTGGAGAAATTCCTGCAATTTATGGGCTTGGCAAAAATTGAAAAAATACCCAGCGGCAAACCCTTCTCACATGATTATCGGATTAAAAAAAGACCACTACTGAATGAAGTGGTACGTTTTTCTGTTTAAGAATCACAAGTGAGTGTGCTGGGGCAGGGGGCTTGATAATCAGAAATATAGGCTACCAAACAAAGAACTCTGATGGGCAACTATTTGAATATATTCAACAGAATTTTCAGGAAGCAGACATTTAGGGGAGCACGTTGGTTGCGACTCGATGGCCTGACGAACGTGATTGGGCGGGCATATGGCAATGCCTGAGATCGGCAGGAAAGGAGTCGTTGCTGGCTCAGTTCAGATTGTGACGATCAACACTACTGCATAGCCAAAATCTATCGTTGCTGATCTAGTTTTATCGGAAATTTGGGCAGGATTTGGTTCTTTGGAGTCTTTATGTGTACCTGACCCCAGTTATTTTCTGACCCCAGTTATTTCCTTACATAGCATATTGAAATTTCATATGGCGACTGTAGATAAAAAGACTATTTAATCGAATTGATTTAACTTCAGATTTGTTTGATCCGTAAGGCAGAGTGATGCGTGCTCTATATAATGTTTATCGATAAGAGATTGACCAGTAAAATTTAGAAATCTTGGTATCATTTTTTTATCGGCTCGCGGTTCCGCTTTAGCCATTCCTTTATTTCTTTTGCATACCATCTCCTTCCGCCTCCATTACCTGTGGTAGGGATCCTAACTGCCCGAGGGAAATCTATACGGCATATAATTCTAGATTGGACAGAGGAGCGGGTAAGCCTCATGTACCTCGCGATATCGTCAGCTCTCCATAACTCCAAATTTGAGATATTTTGTTTTTTGAGCTCACTCAATATTTCAAATAAAATTTTCTCTTGCAGCATAATTTACGCCTTTACTCTATGGGTTTGTTACGAAAATATCGACTCATGATCAGAAAATTCTTCTCAAGTGCTTATTATTAACGTAACTGCTAGTGTAGGAAGGTAAATTGTCACAAGTTTTTAAAATAGATAAAATTAATTTTTGGTGTACGATTTATACCCGGTATCCATTTAACGATTTTTGACAAGGTAGAATCGAAGAGATGGATTAAATAAAAAATTTCCTGATTACGTACAAAGAACCGCTGGCTCACGTAGTGAGCTACTAAGTGATTGATAATACAGTTTTTCAGTCACAATTGGAGCCTACCATGCCACGTAATCTCATTCAGTTTCAATCCGGACTTTCTTTGCCCGATTTTCTTAAACAATACGGTTCACTTTCACAATGTGAATCCGCGCTCGAATCCTCACGATGGCCGCAAGGATTTGTCTGCCCACACTGCCATGATACTCGACATAGCGCTTACTTTCGCAAGGATAAAAAACGGTTCCAATGTGCTCGTTGTAGGCGTCAAAGCAGCCTGACCTCCGGCACAGTTTTTGACTCATCCAAGCTACCACTGACCACCTGATTTCTTGCGCTGTATTTTATCTCCCAGTCCAAGAACAATGTCGCTGCCCTTGATATTTCTCGACTGCTCGGTGTGAGTTATAACACCGCTTAGCTGATCAAACATAAACTCCTGAAGGTAATGCGGGAGCGCAAACACCATCGCGAACTCACAGGCCGTGTCGAGATCGACGATGCCTACCTCGGTGGCGAGCGCAAAGGCAAGCCAGGTCGGGGCTCACCGAATAAAGTTCCTTTTATCGCTACCGTTCAAACCTCTGATGATGGGCGACCATTCTATGTGCGTTTTGACTGTATCCAACGCTTTGACCATTCATCTATCGAGTCATGATCTCGGCACTGACCGCTTCGACCCGTGCTTATTCCAATGGGCTGCCTGCATTTACCATCCTGTCCGAAATGGTCGATCAACATACTTCATTTGTGACAGGAATCGGGCAACAAGCGGCAAGGCATCCTCAGTTCCGCTGGGTCAACACATTACTCGGTAACTTGAAAACCGCCATCACCGGTACCTATCATGCCATCAAGTTCCAGAAATATGCTCAGCGTTATCTGGCAGAAGCGCAATATCGTTTTAACAGGCGCTTTGATTTAAAATCCATTCTGCCCCGTTTACTCCGGGCAGCTGTTAAGACCAAACCCAAACCGCTTTATGTCACCAGACTGGCGGAACTTTGTACGTAATCAGGAAAAAATATTTTATTTTGCTAAATGGGCACAGAGTGATTCCAAGTATATTTTATAACGCATTTATATCCATGCATGCTTCAAGTTAACAAATCCTTTATTCCCTATGTTACTGTCGCGACATTATGGTGTTATTAATTAGATAATTTATCTTCGACATGTCTCATTACAAAAATCGAGATTATATTAATTTCAAATTAAAATTATCAAAGACATATTAAATAGTGGATTCAATTTGCTAGTGCAACAGTTGGTTTAATACAGAAACCGGAAATAATTAATGTTAAGTTTCGAGTTATATTGAAAAACTGCCGGAAAGAGCACTAAATCAGAATAGGTTTACAATCCTGAGGGAAAATCTGCCGGAAAGGACACTAAATATTATTGCGTTTACAATCCCTAGGGAAAAACTGCCGAAAAGGGTACTAAATTCACGGATTTAATTATTTTGCCTTAAGGAAAAAAGTCCTAAATGCGTGTTAAAACAATATGGATTTTAAATCACGCTGCATATTCTGGCGATCACGCATCGAAAGCACTGAGTTCTGAACGAGTTATCAAAATCAATCATCAGCTTATTTTTCTTTTTTAAGATGAGATTACGCAAATATTTCCTTTGATATTATGATGTCTGACAGGAGAAAGCATATTTTATATCGAGTAATCATCCATTTTAACAACACCATTTTGTCGGGGAAGTAACATGGGTAGTAGGCAATATACTCTTAACGGTTACCGTGGAAATTTCATGATTTTTTTACCATAATGGATAGCTTAAGACTGAGCTATTGATATTTGAACATTGATTTAAATATCCGTTATAGACTCAAGTAATTTCAATCTTTCGTTTGTCAGTGTCCCCATGTTTTGATGCAAGGAGGATACGATTTGGTTTCATTAGCTCCGCAAGGTTGCGAAAGGATTGTCAATATGTTGATGAAGGTTGTGACAGAGCATGATTTTACAGCTATGAGAGTCTGTCATTTGGGCAGAAAATCAGGCCTAAAGTAATCTAATTTATCTAACTCCCCCTTACTTTGGGAAGGAGCTAGGCCCCATTCTACTGCTTGAAATTATTTGTGTATCTCATCGACTATTTGGTGAACTCGATTATATATCTCATTGTTTTTTCAGAATGGGCATAGCCAATTTTTCAATCAGTAGATATAAAAAACTCCAGTGAGATAACAGCTGATTACGCATATGGGTTGAATGGAAACTTTAGGGTTATGTGATATAAGTGCGATATGGGCCGGAACTATTCAATAAATTTAAGGGGTAGCCTTCGGTTTGTATATCCGTAACCGTTTAGTTGTGAATTCGATCTATGGTACAGTTCGAAATTATTAGAATACCAACAATTAGGAATACAGTAATTATATATGGATTCGAGTTTTTCCTGCTTAATAAAGTTCGGCTTTAAATCTGGTCAAAGTGGAGCGCATTCTGCTCGCAGCATGATGCTCGCTGAGCTGCAAGCCCTGTTTCAAGTCACTAATTCAGATGCAACTCAGAAGGATTATGAAGCTGAGATTTGTGTGCATAATACGCTCGACAAGCCCACCGTTAAATCCCGTTCTCTGACTTACCGTCATTTGGTTGATCTCTATGGGATGAACCCGGATATCCCTTTATTTAGGGTGTTCCGTAAACTGTGGTCTATCGAACTGACTGCGCAACCGGTTCTGGCCATGCAAATGGCGTTAGTAAGAGATCCATTACTGGCGCGAACTAGCAATTTTATGTGTGAGACGCCAGAAGGCTCGATGATCAACCGGCAGGATGTGGAACAGATACTCAAATCGCCAGACCCTGACAGGTTCAGCCCTGCATCACTCAAATCCTTCGCTCAAAATATTAATGGAAGCTGGACCCAGGCTGGCTTTCTCAAAGGAAGAACAAAAAAATTCCGTGTGCAACCAGAAGTTACTCCGGTAAATATCGCATTTTCGTTCTTCCTGGGCTATCTTACCGGTGCAACAGGTGAGCGCCTGTTTAAAACGACATATACCAAGTTATTCAGCCTGACAGAACATCAGATTTCTGAGCTAGCGATAGCTGCCGGTCATCGGGGGATTATTGATTTCAAGCAATCCGGAGGCGTTACAGAAATACGTTTCCCTGCTTATCTAACCAGGGAAGAGGAGTTAATGCTGCATGAGTAGCCGAATTGCCCGTTTGGTTCACAGTTATCAGAGCTTTATCGAGCTTCCCTGGGAGCAAGGTCTTGCAGGAGCGCAAAAAGTGATCTTCGCCGTTTACGATAAAACTGAAGAATTGCGCATTAGAGCACATGTTGAAGAGTTCGAAATCGCAACCAAAGCCGCGCAGCACCAGTGGCGCTTAATCGATATCACCGATGCTTTTCCACAGTGGCTGGTCAACCACGACTATTGCGAAGGCTACTTTGAATCTCCAGACGATTTACAGGACTGCCTTCCCGAATTTACCGAAAGCATCGTTGCTTTGATCAATGCTGAGCTGCTTGAAGCGGATGATAATACCGTGGTCGCGTTACAGGGTGTGGCGGCAGTGTATGGTTTTAGTCATGTCTCCGAGATCATTGCCAAAATTGCCAATAATGTAAAAGGTCGCTTGTTAGTATTATTTCCGGGCGAATACGAAAACAATAATTATCGCCTGCTGGATGCCCGACCCGGCTGGAACTACCAGGCTATACCGATCACCGCGAATCAGAATCTATAAGAACAAAACCGTAAGGAGTTATTCATGTTAAACAAGGATATTTATGTCAAAGATCCTCTAGCTAACCAACTCGCCAATAATGGCGTGGCCGAAGTTAAGGATGACAATTCGGAGCAGGCGCTGGCAACCCTCAGGTACGAACTCGAAACCTTCGTCTGCGATGGTGAATACGAGAAAGGCCTGGAAAATATTCTTAATACCTTTCTCACCAACCTGAATAAAGATGCGGAACAGCCGGGAATCTGGATCAGTGGCTTTTACGGCTCCGGCAAGTCGCACCTGGCAAAAATGCTACGCGCGCTGTGGACTGATTTCAGCTTTAGCGATGGCACCTCGGCCAGAGGAATAACAACACTGCCGCAGGATATTCGAGATCATTTAAAAGAGCTGACCAACCAGGGCAATCGTTATGGTGGTTTGCACGCGGCCTCGGGCACACTCGGTCAGGGCGCAAGCAATTGGGTTCGAGCCGCCTTACTCGGCATTGTTTTTAAATCAGCGGGCTTGCCTGAGCTTTATCATCTGGGCCGATTTGTAATCTGGTTACGCCAGCAGGGCATAGAACAGCAGGTTAAACAGGCTGTTGAGGCAGAAGGTAAAGACTGGATGCACGAGCTAAGCGCATTATTCATGTCACCAGTGATCGCTAATGCTTTGCTAAAAGCAAAACCAGAGCTCGCCAGTGATGAAAGAGAGCTGCGAGAGCAGTTGAGGGCCGAATTCAAAAGGGTTGACGATGTCTCAAACGATCAAATGGTGCAGGGAATAAAAGATGCGCTAACCGTTGACGGTAAATTCCCATTAACCCTGATCGTGCTCGACGAGGTACAGCAATACATTGGCACTGATGCGGATAAAGCCTACCAGGTGCAGGAGGCAGTTGAGGCCTGTTGCAAACACTTTAGCAGTCAGTTGTTGTTTGTCAGTACCGGCCAGAATGCCTTGTCGGGCATGCCTATTTTGATGAAATTGATGGGCCGTTTCCAAGTGCCGGTGCAACTTTCTGATACCGATGTCGAGTCGGTCATCCGCAAGATCATTCTACAAAAAAAATCATCCGCGGCTTCAGAAGTCGAGAATGTCTGGAAAACCAACCTGGGTGAAATCAACCGCCATTTGCGCGGCACCAAAATCGAATCCACCACCCAGGATGAAGCCTACATGACGGCCGATTATCCCATATTGCCGGTGCGCCGACGGTTATGGGAAAAAATACTGCGCATCGTGGATACCACTGGCACCGTTTCGCAGTTGCGTAACCAGTTGAAGGTGGTCCATGAAGCGGCAAAAATCACCGCGAATCATCCATTGGGTAGTGTAGTGACAGGCGAGTTTATCTATGGACAGATTGCACCGAACCTATTGCAGACCGGGGTAATCTCCAAAGAGTTCTATGAAAGCATCGCCCGCCTGGCAACCGGTGCAGAAGATGAGAAGCTACAATCAAAATTGCTCGCGCTGATCTTTCTAATCGGCAAACTGCCCAGCGACGCCATCGCCAGTATTGGTGTTAAAGCCACTGAAAATACACTAGCAGATTTACTGGTTGAAAACCTCAGTGAAGGATCAACCGAGCTGCGCAAGCACGTACCGCGACAATTAGAGGTGTTGGAGAAATCCGGAACCATCATGGTGATGGATAGCGGTGGCGAGAACGAGTACCGGCTGCAAACCCGCGAAAGTAGCGCCTGGCACGATACCTATCGCCAGCAGGAAGCGGAAATAGCGGGTAACCCGCAGCGTATTGATACCGAACGGGACGACCTGCTAGCCAGGCAGATTCGCCAGCAGAGTAGTGAAATCCGCTTGCAGCAGGGTGGCAGTAATGAGCCGCGCAAGCTCAACCTGTGCTTCGACGCCGAGCTGCCGCGCGATGCGCATAAACAGCTCTATGCTTGGATTCAGCACGGCTGGCAGACCGATGAAAAATCTGTCATTGCCGATGCCCGTGCGGATGACAGCAAAAACGCCAGCCTGTATGTGTTTGTTCCGGCGCGTAATCGTAGTGATCTTAACCACGCTATCACTACCGAAAAAGCAGCTTCCGCAACCATGGATTTACGCGGTATTCCCTCCAGTACCGAAGGCAAAGATGCCCGAGCCGCGATGGAAACTCGAAAACAGGATGCAAAGAAATCCAAGCTGCGCTTGCTAGCTGAAATCTTCGATGGGGTGCGCGTTTTTATCTCTGGCGGCAGTGAAATCGATGGTAACAATCTAAAAGAAAAACTTGAGAAAGGCGCCAAAACCGCGCTCGAGCGCTTATACAAGCAATTCGATGTCGCAGATGAAGCTCACTGGGGTAAGGTCGTCGAAAAAGCCCGTAAAGCCGGCGGCGAAACCGCGCTGAGTGCAATCAATTTCAAGGGTGAGAATGTCCTGCACCCGGTGTGCGCGCAGATTCTTAAATACATTGGTTCCGGTAAAAAAGGCCTCGAGGTTCGAGAAAATTTTCAGGAAGCTCCCTACGGCTGGCCGCAGGATGCTATCGATGGCGCGCTTTACGCGCTACTGGCCAGCGGTGACGTAAAAGCCAAGAATGCTGCCAGCCAGACCGTTGATGCTAAAACTCTGGAGCGCAAACACATCACCCAGGCGCGCTTCGAAGTCGAAAACGTCACCCTAAGTACTGCGCAAAAACTGGCGGTACGCAAATTACTGACCGAAACCATCGGTTGTAAACCTGGTGAAGAGGAAAGCAAAACCATCGAATTTTTGCAGTACGCTCGCGAACTCGCTGAAAGCGCTGGTGGTGCCGCACCTCGCCCACATAAACCTGATACCGCCCGAATTGACGAAATTGCAGCTGAAGCAGGCAACAGCCGACTGGTTAAGTTATACGATTACAGAGACGATATTCTGAGCGATGTTCAATCATGGAAAAAACAACAGGCAGGCATAGAACAGCGCATGTCAAACTGGGGTGATCTGGTGACGTTGGCTGCATTGAGCAAAGGGTTGAGTTTTCAAAATGAACTCAATGTCGAAGTCTCAGCAATCCAGTCGGGTCGCCGATTGTTGGAAGACCCCGACCCGGTGCAAAACCTGGTGAAGGAAACCACGGATAATTTACGCTCAGCAATTTTGCATCATTACGACGGATATAAGAAGACCTACGAGCAGGCGTTAATTCATGTCGAAGCCGATGCCAACTGGATTCAACATGATCCCGCCAAGCAACAGGCATTACTGGCCAAACACGGCATTAAAGCGCCCGTGCAACCAGCACTGAATTCAACCGAAGAAGTGATCGATGCGATGGAATCTTGCTCGCTCGAACAATGGAACGATCGCCGTGATGCCTTACAAAATAAATTTGAAAATGCACGTGAAGAAGCCGCGCAATTGCTGATGCCAAAAGCCGTACGTGCGCAGTTGCCGCGTGCCACATTGCAAACTGCTGAGGATATCGATGACTGGCTGTCTCAGGCCAAAGCCGAGTTGGAAAGCAAACTTGAACAAGGTCCGGTTATTGTCTAGGTCGGTTGCAACAACCGCTGCTTAAAACGATCTTGTATGATTCGATTACTCATGGAGTGACAAAATGCGAAACCCGTTAGATAAAGCCCTGCGCAATCAGCTCGAAAAAGCAGTTGAAAAAGCGCGTGATATTGCCGAACTGGCCGCGCAAGAAGAATTGCAACGCCTGTCCGTGGCCGATTCAAAAGCGGCTGATTATCTCACCGCAGAGCAACGAGAATTGCGTAACCGTCTGCGCGCCCATGCCCGCTTTCTGGGCGATACACGTAATGCCAACGGTGAACAGGAGCTTAATCTGCTGGTTGTCGAAATTGCCTACGAGCATTGGCACCGCATGTTGTTTTCACGCTTCCTGGCAGAAAACGATTTGCTCATGTATGAAGATGGCATCACGCCACTGGCGATTAGTGATTGTTTTGAGCTGGCCGAAGAGGAAACCGGCGACAGCTCCAACGGCTGGCGCTATGCCGCTAACTATGCGGCCAAAATGCTGCCACAGATATTCCGTAACGATTCCCCCGTGTTTGAAATTGAGTTTGCCCCAAATCATCAGAAAACACTGGAGCAACTGCTGGAAGGATTAGATCAAGCCACCTTCCAGGCCCAGGATGCGCTGGGCTGGGTGTATCAATTCTGGCAAAGCAGGCGAAAAGCTGAAGTCAATGCCTCGGAAGTTAAAATAGGGGCCAGAGAGTTGAGTCCGGTCACCCAGCTCTTTACCGAACCCTATATGGTGAGCTTTCTTCTGGACAATGCCCTGGGTGCCTGGTGGGCCAATCAACAACTGACCGAACAGGATTACGTCAGCGCGCAAAGCGAAGCCGAGCTGCGCCAAAAAGCCGCCATCGAAGGTGTACCCCTGCATTATCTGCGCTTTATTAGAACCTATACCCCCGAACAGAAAACCATCATCGATCAGGCACAAAGTGACGGTGAATCGATAGAAAAGCCAGAACCCCTGGGCCCCTGGGAGCCTGCCGCGGGTCAATTCGCGCAGTGGCCGGATCACCTGGCGGAACTCAAAACCCTCGACCCCTGTTGCGGCTCCGGTCACTTCCTGGTGGCGGTGTTTTTAATGCTGGTACCGCTGCGCATGCAACGAGAGGACTTAAGCGAACAACAAGCCATCGATGCAGTACTCAGGCAAAATATCTACGGCCTGGAATTGGATCAACGATGTGTTGAAATTGCAGCCTTTGCCCTCGCGCTGGAAGCCTGGCGTTATCCGAATGGTGGCGGTTATCGGCAGTTACCCGAGTTGCATCTTGCCTGTTCCGGCCTATCGGTAAGAGCGGCTAAGGAAGAATGGAAGCAATTGGGTCTGGGGAAAAGGAATCTGACCATCGCATTGGATTGGATGCACAAGGAGTTTAGTGATGCGCCGGTATTGGGCAGCCTGATTAATCCGGCTAAATCCTCCGCCGCCAATATCGTCTCCTGGGATGAGCTATCGCAAACCCTCAATTCCGCGCTGGAGCAGGAATCCAGCAATGAACATAACAGCGAGGCCAGCCAGCGGAGCTTTGAGGCCACCGTCGTGGCGCAAGGCTTGGCCAAGGCCGCGACTATGTTGGCCGGGAAATACCAGTGGGTGGTGACTAATGTGCCCTATTTGGCGCGGGGTAAGCAGGATGACACCTTGAAGGAGTTTATTGAGAAACATTACCCGGCAGGGAAAAACGATTTGGCGACCGCGTTTCTGGATCGATGTTTGGAGTTTTGTGTTGAGGGTGGAAGTAGCTCTGTGGTGTTACCGCAGAACTGGTTATTTTTGACTTCTTATTCGAAGTTTCGGGAGAAATTATTGACGAGGGATACCTGGAATATATTGGCTCGTATGGGTTCCGGGGCCTTCGATACCATTAGTGGGGAGGTTGTTAAGGCGATACTGATTACTTTAACTAGGGGCAATCTGCTGTCAGATAATCAGGGGTTGTTTGCTAGTGAAGATTTCAAACACGACTTGCGAGGTGTGGATGTTTCAGAGTTGAAGTCAGCTGCTGATAAGGCTGAACAGCTGTTGGATTGTAAAGTTAAGACGGTGGGGCAAGTAAACCAACTTAAAAATCCAGATTCACGTATAGCTTTTGATGAAAAATCTGAAGTTGCATTACTTTCAGCTTATTCAAGTGATAGCTCAGGCTGTCTAACTAGTGATGGTGAAAGTTTCTATAGATACATGTGGGAGCAAACTGTACACGGTAATGATTGGTTACCATTACAATCGACAGTGAAAGGCCAATTGCACTTCTCAGGGTTATCGCAAGTTGTGTTGTGGGAAAATGAAAAGGGACGGTTAGCCCGATTAGCTGCTGAAATGAAGGGGACTAACCATGCTGTACAAAATTGGAAGAGAGGCCAGGAATTTTGGGGAAGGAAAGCTGTAGTCATTAGTAGTATGGGAAATTTGCCAGTAACCCTGTATCAGGGCACTCGTTTCGATAATAACACTGCTGTTCTTATGCCGAATGATGATAGGTTTTTACTACCATTGTGGTGTTTCTGTTCTTCGCCCGAATACAACGAAGTAGTGAGGCAAATTGACCAAAGCCTTAAAGTTACAAATGCCACGCTAGTAAAAATACCTTTCGACCTCGACCGCTGGGCCAAGGTCGCCCAAGAGAATTACCCTCAAGGTCTTCCTGAGCCTTATACAAACGATCCGACTCAATGGATTTTCCACGGCCACCCCTGCGGCTCCGTAATCTGGGACGAAGCAACAAAATGGACAGTCAAATCCGACTTGCGTATCGATGACACTGTCCTGCAAGTCGCCGTAGCCCGCTTGCTCGGCTACCAATGGCCCGCCGAACTCGACTCCGAAATGGAACTCGCCAGTGAACAACGCGAATGGGTAGAAGAAGCCAAAAAACTCTTGCCCTATGCCGATGACGACGGCATTGTCTGCCTGCCCGCTGTGCGTGGGGAAAAAGGCGCCGACCAACGCTTGGAAGCCCTGCTGCAAGCCGCCTACGGCGATGCCTGGTCCAGTCAAACCCGCAACCAGCTTCTAGAGGCCGTGGGTTACAAAAACAAAACCCTGGATACCTGGTTACGTGAAAAGTTTTTCGAACAGCACTGCAAGCTATTCCAGCACCGCCCCTTTATCTGGCAACTCTGGGATGGCCTAAAAGACGGCTTTTCCGCCCTGGTCAATTACCACCAGTTGGATAAGAAAAACCTGGAGCGCCTAATCTACACCTACCTGGACGACTGGATTCGTACCCAAAGCCATCAGCAGAGCGAAGGCGTGGATGGCGCCGCCGAACGTCTCATCGCCGCCCAAAACCTCAAACATCGCCTGGAGCAAATCCTCGAAGGCGAAGCCCCCTACGATATCTTCGTGCGTTGGAAGCCCCTGGCAGAACAACCTGTCGGCTGGAACCCCGACCTCAACGACGGTGTGCGCCTGAACATTCGCCCCTTTATGTCAGTAGCCGACGTAGGTAAAAAAGGCGCCGGTATCCTACGCGCAAAACCCAGTATTCACTGGAAAAAAGACCGCGGTAAAGATGTCGAATCCGCCCCCTGGTTCACCCTCGGCCTGGAATACGGCGGTAAAGAAGGCGACCGCATTAACGAGCACCATTTATCCCTGGTTGAAAAAGCCAAAGCTCATTAGCCGTCAAGGAATTGGTAATGATTAATTCTGTATATGCTTACCCAATCTCTACATTACTCAATGGGGATAACAATATTGTCTACCATATTCCGCGCTATCAGCGTGAGTACAGTTGGGGCAAGGCTCATTGGGAGAGTCTGTTTGATGATTTGTTAGACAATGACCCCGGTTATTTTTTAGGGTCTATTATCTGCATCAATCAATCTACGGACTCTCTTGCGAGTCAGCAGCTCGAGCTGGTCGATGGTCAGCAAAGAATGACGACCGTATCCCTATTTTTGGCCGCGTTGTATTCAAGCCTCAAAGACGATCGCGATCAATTGGATGAAGATCAAAATATGGATTTTATGGCGTTGAAGTATCGGCTGATGCACAAGAAAAGCAATCAAACGCGCCTGGAATTGCAAAAGCAAAATTCGAACTTTCAGGATTATCAGGCCATTTTGTCAAGAATAGGTCTTCTGGAGGATATTGAGCCATTGTCTAATGCAGGTAATCGCCGCGTGTTTAAAGCCTACAGGTATTTTCAGCAGCGCATAGAGAGTTTTTGTGAATCCTCAAATGATACTGTAGAGGCACGTTTTCAGTTGCTGAATTCCATTAATCAATCCGTGCTGGTCAAAATTGAGGTTAATAGTCATTCCGATGCCTATGTATTGTTTGAGTCGTTGAATAATCGGGGAGCACCTTTAACCGCGATTGATTTGATAAAGAATAAACTGTTGGCTGAGGTTGGGAAGATTAATCAGGAAAAGATCGATCCTGCGTTTGATAAATGGAAACGTCTGCTTGATTATTTAACCGATGACTACGCCATACAGGAACGGTTTTTCAGGCATTACTACAATGCTTTTCAAAACGAGTTGCGGCAGATCACGAAAATCCCTTTTGCTACTCGTTCAAAGCTGATGAAGATATACGAAAAGCTCATCAACCATGATGTGTTTGGCTTTTTGCAGGATATAACTGTGGCGGGTAGTTGCTACTCACAGATCATCGGTGAAACCGAGCTACAGAATTTACCAACGTTGGAAAAGCCACTTGAGGATTTAGAGCATATTCAAGGAGCGCCGTCCTATATTCTGCTGGTTTTTCTATGGATCAAGAAAGACGACTTGGGCTTGGAGGAACAACAGTTAAAGCAGGTGATTCAAATCCTGGTCAAATTCTTCGTTCGACGCAATCTGACCGACACGCCACCCACACGCGATTTGGATCGCTTGTTTGTGAGTATTATCACCAATATCAATGACGGCAATTTGTCGGGACAGGCTTTGGTCGACCAGGTGCGAGCATCACTAGTCAGCGTCTCCACATCGCTTGATGATATGGAGTCTGCGCTGAAGGGCGATTTATATATCGATAATGCAGCGGTTGCGCGATTTGTATTATGCGCGTTAGAAGAAACCTCGATGACGCGCGAAACAACGATCGATCTTTGGAAACTGGATAAGCACAAGAAATATGTATGGACGATAGAGCACATTTTCCCCCAGGGGGAAAATATACCCATGCACTGGGTCGATATGATAGCGCAAGGCGACAAAGATTTGGCCAATGAATACCGGGATAAATATGTGCATCAGCTGGGCAATCTGACTATATCCGGCTTTAATAGCGCTTTGGGTACCAAGAGCTTTATTGACAAGAGAGATCGTGTAGATAAACAAGGACGACAGGTTGGGTATAAAAATGGCTTGACGCTTAATAGAACTTTGGCCGATAAAGACAAGTGGAGCATCGAGGATATTCAGTACAGAACAGGTTTGTTAGCCAGTCGAGTTATGGAGCTTTTCGCGTTTGAGGGTGAGGATCGTTTAACCAGGGGCGACTGACATTGGCATTATTGGAGAGTCGCTATAAGAGCCAGTCAATAACATATTAATTGCACGATAACATTCGGAGTGTTATCGTGCGTTAATAATGTTAAATACATGTTTATAATAGATAAGATATGCCAATGGAGACATTGATCCATCAAGCCGATAGCTATCTACACGAGGTTATAGGCAGTAGCGACGGGATACGGGCATTGGAGGAAAAAGCCTGGGGTGAGAGCGGTGTGTTGCCCTTCTATCTCCAAAATCTCTACAGCTTTAGCCTGGCTCAGGTGCTGAACCAGGTTTGTCTGTTAATGCTTAACCGTGCGCCAACAACAGAAACTCCCGCTGTTGTGCGTAAGCATTGGGAAGCAGTCAGCAAGCATTACCCGGGTGATGTGATTTACGTGGTCGAGAGCATAAGCTCATATAATCGCAAGCGCCTGATTGAGCAGAGAGTGCCTTTCATTGTGCCGGGTAATCAACTGTATATACCGATGCTGGGTGTAGATTTAAGAGAGCATTTCAAACAAAGCAAAAAGCCCGAGAAACAATGGTTGAGTGCTGCTGCACAAGTGTTGGTTCTAAAAGAAATATTTGGTTCTGAATCTCGAGTGTTACCGTCGAAAGAGCTTGCTGAGCTATTGGGTTACAGCGCGATGACCTTAACTCGTGCGATTAAGGAACTGGTTGACCGGGAGTTGGCGACCGCTGAAATGGTGGGACGGGAAAAGCGTTTGAAATTTAACTATGACGGCCAGGAGTTATGGTTAAAGGCAAAATCGAATCTACATAACCCGATAAAAAAAAGGGTGTGGATAACAAATGAAAATCTCAATGAATTAATGGATGTAGCAGACGCGAAAATCGCCGGTGATAGCGCGTTGGCCAAACTCACTATGATCGCTGATCCCAATAATCTGGTGCTGGCGATCAGCGCTGATGAATGGCCGGGCATAAGAAAATTAATGGATATTTACGAAATGAATGGTCGGGAGAATGATGCTGCCGAAATACAACTCTGGCGCTATAGCCCTACGATTACAACAACGAATCAAATGGTTGATCCCTTGTCTTTGTGGTTGAGTTTTAAAGATACTCATGACGAGCGTATTGAGATGGCGAGAGATACCTTATTGGAAAAGGTCTGGGGTAGGTTTTAGTGGTTAAGGGATTAGACTATTTTCGGGAATATTTTAAAGGTTTTGAAGATCGCTATATCCTGATTGGCGGAACTGCTTGCGATGTGCTGATGAACGAAGCAGGCCTCGAGTTTCGAGCGACCAAGGATTTGGACATTGTGTTGTGTGCTGAAGCGTTAGATGCTGAATTTGTGGCCAGATTTTGGCAGTTTGTCCGGGAGGGCGAATACGAGCATAAGGAAAAAAGCACGGGTGATAAACAATTCTATCGCTTTAAGAACCCTTCAGGTCCAAAGTTTCCTGAAATGTTAGAGCTATTCTCTCGTAAACCCGATGAACTTGTTTTTGAAGGTGAAGGTAATCTGACCCCGATCCCCTTTGATGAGGATGTATCCAGCCTATCTGCCATTTTATTGAATGACGCATATTATCGCTGTATTGAGCGTGGGCGTTTAATTATCAATGGTGTATCAGTTTTAGGGCCAGAGTATATTCTGGTTTTCAAGGCAAGGGCCTGGATTGATTTGTCCAGCCGTAAAGCTAAAGGCGCACAAGTGGATTCAAAAAAGATTAAGAAACATAGGAATGATGTGTTCAGAATTTCCGCTTTGCTTGCACCCAGCCAGAGAGTCGAACTGGAAGCTGGTATAAGAAAAGATATGCAGCATTTTGTTGAGTCAATGGTTAATGAACCGGGTCTGGATATCAGTAATTTTGGGTTAACGGGCAGTTCTTTAAACGAAGTTTTGACTAGCCTGCGCATAATTTATCAACTGGAGGCTTAACCATGTCCTCGGTGATCAGTCATCTAGTCAATCAAATCCGAGAGGCGTCGGTCTACAACCCCAATACACAGGATAAGCCGGCAGCAGTACTGTGGACGGATAAGGAATGTCAATGGCAGCCGGTGATGTCGAAGTTGTTGGAAGTCTTGCCTGAATTGTTGATTTTAGGCGATATTAAAAGTGAGCAACGAACAGGGCCTGCGATATGGTTGAAGTGCGTCGTGGCGAGAACCCTGGCTCAAGAGGTTATACCCGACGAACTAACGCCAGTTATATATCTGCCTGGTATTTCCCGATCTGAATTGCGCGACGTGGTCAATTGTCCGGATGCACTTAAACCATTGGCTGAACTGCAATATCGAGGCGCTCTATATAGCCAATACAATGGCAAGGACTGGACGGTTAACGCTTTTTTGACGTCGGCGAGCTATGGTTTGGATTTGGATATTGCGCAGGATCAAAGTACCCAGCAGGCGATGCTAAGAGCGTTGGAAGAGTTACTGGAAAACGATGTTCGTCAGCTCGAGGGACGCAGGTTGGAAGAGTCTGATTTTAATCAATTAGTAACTCGAGACCCAATTCGAGAGTTGTTGAGCTGGATGAATGCGCCAGATGACACTAGGGCCCGATTAAGCGACTCTGGCTGGCAGGTTTTATGTGATGAAGCAAGGCGTGACTACGATCTTGACCTAGAATGCGATGGTGTTTTCGCTGCAGCAGAAAAACTGTGTGAGGCTGCGGGCAGGTGGCAACATGTTTGGGATCGATACGCACAGATGCCGGACTTGTATCCGGCTTTACCGGATTTATTGCTGCGGGTTGAGTTGCCAGATATGTTCGCTGATGTTGATCGTTATCCGAGGGCGAATGAGCAGCAAGAGCAGCGCTTATTAAAATCTCTTCAGGACCTGGCTGCTTCGACTACTGAGGAAGCCAGAACGGGACTCAAAACACTGGAAAAAGAGCACGGAGATAGGCGTCAACATTTGTGGGCCAGGCTGGGGAAATCTCCCTGGATTATGCTGCTCGAGCCTTTGGTGCAGGTAGCCTGTTCAACCCAAAATGCACTCGGTGGTTTAACTTCTGACGAAATCGGCGAACGCTATTCTGCTGATGGCTGGCAAGCTGACGCAGCCGCATTGACCTGTATTCGAATATGTTCATCGAAGCTACAAACGACTTTAGTTGTTGAATTATTGAAAGTAATCTACACGCCGTGGCTCGAGCAAGTGAATGAGCGATTCCAAAAGCATGTGGCTGACCAGGGCTACCCCGGTGGAGCTTCTAAGACTTCGCTCAAAGGTGTTAATGAAGCTGTAGCCAATTATGAATCGAGCGGTGAATGCGTCTTCTTCGTTGATGGGTTGCGACTGGATGTTGCGCACCAGTTGATGGATTTATTGGCCGAAGTTGATTTAAATCCAATATTAAAAACCCAGTGGGCCGCACTACCCTCGGTGACAGCAACTGCCAAAGCTGCAGTCAGCCCTGTGGCAGACTATTTGATGGGGCTGCCGACAGATAAAGACTTTGAACCCAGTGTGATCGGTGAGGGCGCTTTGAGCCATGATCGGTTTAAACGAACATTAAAGAAGATGGGTTGGCAGTATCTGGAGGAGGATGATTTTGGTGACCCCGGTAAAAATGCCTGGACGGCTACCGGAGACATCGACAAGGAAGGCCATAAGAGTGAATTCAAGCTGCCATCCAGAATCCCCTATATTTTGAACGCTATCGTTGAGCGCATTCAGGAATTACAGCAATCTGGTTGGAAAAAGATACGCATTGTCACGGATCACGGTTGGCTTTTAGTACCGGGTAACCTGCCGAAATATAATCTGCCAAGCCAAGCAGTTGATAGCCGATGGGGACGATGTGCCCAGTTAAAACCGGGTGTGGAGGTGGATGGCTTAACTATGGGGTGGTATTGGGATCCCAGCACCGCGATCCATTTTCCACCGGGTATTCATTCTTATATTGCCGGCCGAGCCTATGCTCACGGCGGTGTAAGCCTTCAAGAGTGCCTAATTCCAGTCATAATTCTTGAAAGTGCAACTCGTCAATTGGCCGAAGCACGTATCACAGCTGTGCGGTGGTTGGGACTGACCTGTAAGATCGAAGTAGACAGTAATGCTGGGAAATTGTTTGTCGACTTGCGCACCAAGTTGGCGGATAGCGAAACGTCTTTAGTCAAAGTAAAGCCGGTTGACGATGGCAAATGCAGTTTAATGGTCGCAGATGATGACCATGAAGGCTTGCAAGCCCTGGTTGTCGTTTTGGATGAAGATGGGAACGTTCTAGCGAAGCAAGTAACCCAAGTAGGAGGAGATGAGTAATGGAACTTGATCAACTGGATCAAAAAGCAGCCGATTCATTTGAAGGCTATGTGGTACGAAAAGACCTGGTCAGAACATTTAGCCGTCAGTTTCCGGTGCCGACTTATGTGGTGGAGTTTTTACTGGGCCGATATTGCGCAACTACAAATGAAAAAGAGATTGAGGAAGGTCTTGAGATTGTGCAACGACAGCTGTCTTTAAGAACGGTAAAAGCGGGTGAGCAGGAGCTGTTCAAAGCGAGAGCCTATAAAGACGGAAATGTAAAGTTGATCGATATGGTCAGCGTGAGATTTAGCACCAAGGACAACGGCTATTTAGTCTCACTGCCGAGCCTACATTTAAATAATGTAAGAATCCCTGACAAATTGGTTGATGAAAATGAGCGTTTATTAACAGGAGGTTTCTATGCTGAAGTTACCCTTGAATATGATGCCATCATCGCTGAAGAAAAAGGTGGAAACCCTTTTGGTGTTTTTGCGTTAAAGCCAATACAACTGTCTAAGCGGAATGTTTTGGATATTTTGTCTGAAGCGCGCAAACAGTTTTCTACTCAGGAATGGATTGATTTGCTGCTACGTTCGATCGGTTTGGAACCTGAAAAGCTCAGCGATGATTCAAAGAATGCAATGTTATTGCGTATGGTTCCATTTGTGGAAAGAAACTACAACATGGTTGAGCTTGGCCCCAGAGGGACGGGTAAAAGTCATCTTTACCAGCAGGTGTCGCCTTATGCGCATTTGATTTCTGGGGGTAAGGCAACGGTTGCTAAGATGTTTGTGAATAATGCGACTGGTCAGCGTGGATTGGTGTGCCAATATGATGTTGTTTGTTTTGACGAAGTGAGTGGTATTTCATTTGACTCAAAAGATGGGGTGAACATTATGAAAGGGTATATGGAGTCCGGTGAGTTCAGTCGTGGAAAAGAGAGTATTCGAGGTGATGGCTCCCTAGTGTTCGTCGGCAACTTTGATGTTGATGTTGAACACCAACAGAGAATTGGCCATTTGTTTGGACCCTTACCTGATGAAATGAGAGATGACACGGCTTGGATGGATCGTATTCATTGTTACCTGCCAGGCTGGAATGTACCGAAGATGAGCGGAGACCTTTTGACCGATCATTTCGGTTTAGTGAGTGACTTTTTGTCGGAATGTTTAAGCCACCTCCGCAATCAAAGCCGAGTGAGCGCAATTCAGGGGCGAGTTCATTTTGGTGGGGCATTGAGTGGTCGAGATACAAATGGCGTTAACAAAACAGTTTCTGGTTTATTAAAGCTACTTTATCCGGGTATGGATTCCCAAGTTTCTGATGAAGATCTCGAATGGGCCATTCGTCAAGGGCTGGAAGTTCGGCGCCGGGTGAAAGAGCAGCAAAAGCGTATTGGATCAGCAGAATTTAGGAATACACATTTCAGTTACATTATGGGCAATGATGGTATTGAGCAGTTTGTTTCGACACCAGAGTTGCATGCGGATAATTCCATCGGGTCAGACCCCCTGGAGCCAGGCCAAATTTGGGCTATCAGCGAAGGTGGTAACGAAGCTGATGACAATGCAGGTCTATATCGGATTGAGGTGAATGAAGGGCCTGGAGCTGGCGTCAAGATTTTAAATAATCCGATACCTCCGGCCTTTAAGGAGTCTGTCCGCTATGCTGAACAAAATTTGTATTCAAGAACAGCGCAGCTGGTTGGTGATCGTGATCCACGATCTCATGAGTTCACCATTCAATTAAGAGCCTTTGATGCCTCAAAGAAAGGAACAAAATTAGGTATGCCAGCGTTGGTAGCCATGTGCAGTAGTATGCTAAAAAAACCGATTCGCGGTGGTTTGATTCTCATTGGAGAATTGAATCTTGGAGGCTCTATTGAGCCGGTCATAAATGCTGTAAACGTTATTGAGCTAGCGGTTGAAAAAGGGGCGCAAGCCGTACTTTTGCCAGTTAGTTGTCGTCGTCAGTTGTTTGATCTTTCCGACGAGATGGCTACTAAAGTTGATGTCCAGTTTTACGCGGACGCAAAAGATGCGATGCTAAAGGCATTGGTCGAATAGCCGGGGTTTTAAAGTTATGGAAAACGAATCGAAATCATTTCAATTGCTAAAAAACAGACATCGTGAAGTTAGAGATAATCTTCCTCAACACTTATCTCTTCGCATACATCGGGCATTGAGCTGGCTAAATTGTGCGGATAAGAAAGATGACGAAGATTCAAAATTTATTTTTCTATGGATTGCTTTTAATGCTGCCTACGCACATGAAATCCCAAATCGATGGGAGGTTAATGAGCGTCAAATATTGAGCAATTATCTTCAAATACTGATAACTGCAGATGATGAGAATACTTTATACAATATTGTCTGGAATGAATTCCCCAGCTCTATTCGATTGTTGATAGACAATAAATATGTGTATCAACAATTTTGGGATTTTCAAAATGAGAAAATAGAAGAAGATCACTGGTTAGTGATATTTAATAAAAGTAAAGAGATGGCTAACAGGGCGCTAGGCAAAATGGATACGGGGAAAATTCTGTCAATTGTGTTTGAGCGCTTATACACCTTAAGAAATCAAATGATTCACGGAGGCGCAACCTGGAACAGCTCAGTGAATAGAGACCAGATTAGGGATGGTGTAAAGATAATGAGCCAGATCGTACCAGCCATGATATTTATCATGCTTAATAAAAAGACTAATTTAATAGGTAGCCCTTGCTACCCTGTTGTAGATTAGTTTTGAGATGTGAATGCGATGACAAGCTTTACGAACCATAGGGTAGGAGAATGGCTCTCGGATTATATGTCCGATAGTTGCTGTTGTACCAGTCTTCCAAATTGGGTGCTATGTGTGTTGAGTTGCATTGAAATTTGACCCCCGGATCAATATTCAATGCAAATCAACAGTCGTAGGTTCAAATCCTGCCCCCGCTACTAATTTTCTGTTTAGGCGCTTAATTCTCTAAGTGGATAATATAGGAGCAGGGTGATCATTGATAAAGGGGGGGCAATGCGAGCATGAGCTTCTTCCATCGATCAGTTTTCATTGCCGTTTTATTTACCAAGAGATTGTTTGACGTGGATAGACGACGCTATTTATACCTCATTAGTTTTCCGAGCTATCTCAATCAGCTCATTTTGAAGACGTCGATTATCTTTACGGGCTTTCTTTAAATCCTCTTTAATATCCTTCATTAAAGAGTCTTTGTCGGTGATTTGAGCATTCAGTGCTATCTTTTCAGCTTTTAATTGTGCAATAAATGAACTCTCTTTTGACAAGTCGCCATTAATATTTTCAATAATTTTATCCTTATTTTCCAATACCTTTTCGAGCTCAGCTAAACGACTCTCGAGTCTCTGGATATCTTTTAAAGCATCGTTAAGTTCGAGATTTGACTCATTAATTCTGTTCTCTGCTTCAAATCGATAATTTTCGACGGCCTCTGTGGCTAATTTGCTAGCGGTTCCCCAAATTTGACTCACTGATATTTCTACTGCTCTTTTCAGGTCAGCAGGCATATCTAGGGCGTATTCCACTCCAGACTTTCGAGACTCTCTCCACTCTTTCATGACAGGAGAAATATCTGAAAGAGAACCACTACCCATTCGGTCTCGAACCTGGGCATTCGTAGGAGATTCTATTCCTTCGCCGACTAGTTCGTTAGCCGAGACAGTTATCCGTTCTCTGATTTCAGGGTTTATATTTTTAGTTGGCATATTTTGATCTCAAAATAGATTGTACGTATTATATGTATTAATAGTACGTACAATACAAAATACAAGAGCTTTTTCTTCATGAATCATTGTGCGGATGACGATTACTCAACTGAATTTAGTGCTCAGTTGAGCATAATAAATAAGTAAGTTTAGAATCCGAGGCTTATAGCTTTAGTAGAATTGATGTCTAGATTTTAAATCATTTATCATATGGTATAACCGCTCTTCTAAAAGCATCAGGGTTTCTTCTGGTTTTAATTGTTCTTTATCTAGTAATTGATTTTTGATCCAGTATTTTATCGCTTCTTGGTTATTATTTTCATTTCCTTTACCAAGGGACGAAACTAGCTCAATACCGTCGTTAATTTGTAAATTAAATACAATAGCTTGTGCTAATTTTTCAGCAGTACGGTCATCAATAGATGTATTAAAATTATTATTGATTTCAAATCGATCATTATTATTCATGATTTATCTCCTGTAGTTTCTTAAGTTGATCGTGGATAACTTTTTCAGTTAATAGTCCGTCTCGTCTAGCCAAATTTGGTACGTAAGCTGAGTAGACTTTAAACAACATACTTGTCGTAGAGTGTCCTAATTGTCGGGCTATCCATTCTGGGCTTTCTCCTGCAGCTAGCCAAAGTGAAGCGGTTGTATGTCTTGTTTCATATGGACGCCTGCGTTCTAAATCTATAAGGTCTAAAACGGGATACCAAATTCGCTTACAAAAGTTGCAACTGTCGATTGGTTTATTATTTCTGTTTGTGAAAACATATTTCTCTTCACCTGATATCTGATGTTGTGTTTTAAGTGCCTCAAATACAACTTTATTCATTGCTACTTCACGACTAGAGCCATCATTTTTTACTGGGGTACTTTTACCGTTAATCCATGCTTCTCTAATTAATATTTGTCTTGATTCGAAATCTATATACTTCCACTTCAAGCCATTTATTTCAGATGTTCGAAGCCCAGTAAAAAATCTGACAAAAATATAATTCTTGTAACGATTATCAACGTTATCTAAGATGTTATTAATTTCATTAACTGAAAATGGTTTAATGTTCGCCTTTGGAAGCTTTAGTGTTTTAATATTTCTAAACTCACTTTTATAACCAAAGCGATCTGCAGCATCTTTCAAGATCATCCTGAGGGTGCTCAAGATATGATTTATTCGGCTAGTTGAGATATATGTATTTTTACCTCTTCCCGAGGCTTTCGAGGTAAGAGCGTTTCTGAAATCCAAAATGTCAGTCTTAGAAATATTTTTTATTAATGAGCCACCAAATTTATCATTAAGGTGATTTTCAATAATTGACCTCACGTTGAGAGTAACCAAAATAAATGATGGGTTATCCCCGTTTTTTTATCACATTATTT
>CALCSG010000339.1 GCA_937894085.1 uncultured Gammaproteobacteria bacterium
CCGCATGCAGGGTGTTGTGGGGGCTGAGGGTTAGAGACCCTCGGCTACCCGATTAGAAGCAGCGGTTATCATTTGAATAATAGTGTGGTTTAACATATTCATCATACCAGTCTGGTGATATTTCTCGGATATACATGAAGTATTCATGAGCTTCGTCAGGTTCTCCATTCTTGATATGAATGCGTGCCCGCCAATAGTATGAAGAAGGATCAAATTTATGTGTTTTTTCTCTGTCCTGGCAATGTGAAATTAATTTTTTAAAATTGCCCGATTCCCATAACTCAATTGCTTCATCTTTCCAGTTTCGAATGATCACTGATTTATAAATTGCGCGTAAAACTGATGCTGGTGTGATTACCCATACAGCAAACCAAATAACAAGAACGCCAGCTATAACATAAAGAGCCCCTCTTATTTCCTGTAGTACTATGATCGATTCATTTTCCATAATTAAAAGCTTCTAACGCCTACCTCTCAGGAAAACAAAAGCGGAGCGGAGCTTTTGTTTTTCCTGTGAAGGTACTTGTTATAAGTTGGTTATTGCGTGTAATCATTTTCGTCTATTTCCGTGACAGTTATTTGGGTTCTTGTTGTTGTGTTGCAAATTTTACACTTACCTTCAATGTAGTTTTTGTCTTCTTCTGAATAGTAAAGCGGTTCTATTATACCCAAGTCTGGTTTTTTACACACAGAGCACCATGTTTCAGATAGATACCAATCCTGCTCCTCTTCAGAAAAAATATTGAAATCAAGTATTGTTCTCTTCATTTTTTTACTTATAACAGTTATATGAACGAGACCCCATGTCTCGTTATACATTTTTAATAATAACTACAGTGTTAATTACTATAGATTTTCTATACATTGAAATTTTAGTTCAGCTTCTGGAAATTTACCAAACCCAGAACTTGAATTGAAATCTACTTCTTTTAATAATTTATTTTGCTGTTTACAGTGGTTTTTAGCTTCGACATATGCATCTGCTTTCATGCCTCCTACGGGTACAAATCCACTTTGACCGGAGATCATTATAGAGTATGTGTCGTTGCCAACTGATATTACGCCTGGTGTTGATGTACAGCCAGTAAGTATTAGCATTAAGAGAATTGTTTTCTTCATTTGTTATTTCCTTTTCACCTAACAGTTATATGAACGAGACCCCATGTCTCGTTATACATTTACATTGAGACCTCTTTATACCACTGAAAGTAACCTATAATCAATGAGATAGAATTTTTTTGTCTCGTTATACATTCCCAGAAAGTCGTGACACAGGTAAAATATGATTTTTTGGAGGAAAATTATGGGGTAACCCTACTGAACCACAAAAACCACGCTTGATTTAACAGATCCATGCCATCTGTAGACAGAAGCACTTCAGCCCTAAAACTGAGAAATCCTACATCTACTGGATTCGTCAATTCATACTTTTTCATAACAAGCGCCATCCTAAAGATATGGGCCAAAAGGATATTGAAGACTACCTAAACCATCTGGCTGTTAAACGTCGAGTATCAGCCAGCACCCAGTCTGGTGCCTTAAATGCCATCGCATTTTTATATCGTGATGTTCTAAAACAGGAAATGCCAGACCTTGATAATCTTAGACGAATTAAACGATACAAAACCATCCCAGTTGTTATGTCCCGGCAGGAGGTTGAATCAACTTTTAAACGGATGAGTGGAACCACGCGATTAATGGCGGAACTCATCTACGGTACTGGACTTAGAATCAATGAGTGTATGACCTTGAGAGTTAAAGATATTGATTTCGACCTTCGCTCGATGACAATCCGAGCAGCAAAAGGAAACAAAGACAGAGCGACCCTATTACCTGAATCATTGATTCCAGAACTACGTAACCACCTTACAAAAGTGGCTCAATTACATAAGTCAGACCTACTCAAAGGAAATGGTTATGCACCGATGCCGAATGCACTGTACAAGAAATATCCTTCAGCCTCAAACTCCCTTGCCTGGCAGTTTGTTTTTCCTTCGACGGCGGTACGACCCTGGTTAGATACAGGTCATAAAGCACGTTGGCATGCTTCACCGAGTACGCTTCGCAGGGCATTCAAACAGGCAGCCACACTAGCTAAAATATACAAGCATATAGGGCCTCACACTCTAAGGCACAGCTTTGCCAGTCATTTGCTGGCTTCAGGAACTGATATCAGAACGATCCAGACACTACTTGGACATAAAAATATCGAAACGACAATGATTTATACTCATATCACACCGGATTACAAGAATGTGACCAGCCCTTTAGATCAGATGCGTGAGGATCAGGCTTAGCTGGATTAAACAGCCTATGACCAGGGAAGGTCAACGTCTGCTTTTTGTAGGCGCTTACCTATTTTTATAATCATGCGAACGCCCCCTTTATCAAC
>CALCSG010000340.1 GCA_937894085.1 uncultured Gammaproteobacteria bacterium
AATCGAGTATCTCGGATACAAGATTAGCAAAACATCTGTCAAAAACATTCTCATCGAAAACGGCTATGACCCAGAACCTGATCTGACAGTAAGATCAACCTGGCATGAATTCCTAAGCAGTCATTGGGATGTAATGGCTGCATGCGATTTCTTTACGATTGAGCTTCTGGCAGGGCGTAAACTGATTCGTTGCACAGTCTTCTTTGTCATTGAATTTTCAAGCAGAAAAGTTTTCTTTGCACCTATCAAGCTGCAGCCTGATGGCAAGTATATGAAACAAGTTGCTCGCATCCTTACAGACTGTGAAGATGGTTTTCTAAAAGGCAAAAGTTTTCTGATTCATGACAGAGATCCTTTGTACAGAACAGAGGGGTTTCATGAAATACTTCAAAGCACCGGCATAGAACCAATAAAACTTCCAGCTCGAAGTCCAGATTTGAATTCAATAGCTGAGCGTTTCGTAAAATCAGTAAAATATGAGTGTTTGAATTGCCTGATACTATCTTCTGTTAAACAACTCGAATATGCCTTAAATCAGTTCCAGCAATATTATCATCATGAGAGAATTCATCAATCTTTAGGCCGATTCATAGAGCCTAAGCACAAGACTGATAATACATCTGAGATTGTTTGCGTTGAGCGTTTGGGTGGACTGTTGAAGTCTTATCACAGATTGGCTGCATAAGAATAGCAGGGGGCTTCAACTTTGGAATAAGACATGCAAGCTGTTTGCGCATCGTAGCAATATCTTCAGGCAAAGAATTGATTTGAAATGCTTTGTGGAAGCCTACATGAGCAATTTCGACTTACTTCAGCTTTCTTCGGCCCAACTTCTGAATATTAAGATGTTAATGAACAAAGATTTAGGTGCCGATTAATATTTGTACTGTACGAGGTAAAACCTAGAGGACATTACAGTTAAAAAATTAGCAAAGTCTGACTTTTTCTTGATATCCGAACACTATTTGGTTCAAATCCCTTCGGCATAACAAATGGCCTAAACCGCACTATATAGATAAAAGTCTTAATTTGGAGACAATATTAGAAAGATTATTCCACCAAGCTATGCAATCTGTTAAACAAAGATCTGAAATCATCATTTGATCGACATGTCACAGAACTCACCGCAACCTTAACTGAAACCGTATCTGTGCCATAGATATCGAAAGGCTTTTCAGCCAAAACCTTGAGCCTTCCAGCTATCATATCCAATTTTTCATAATCAACATTAACAATAGTTGAAATGACTTTTTTTTGTCCCCAGAGAGTTGTATGATCAAATGAACGTGTATTTGCTGATATCACCTGAGCTTCTCTCCGCAAAATGATATTATTACTTGTGTCTTGCTCAAAACTATCGTCAAATGTTGTTGAATGACCAATATCAAATAACAACAATCCGAATTGCCAGCTATATCTTTGTAACTGTTTGATGCAGTCATTAATGTAAAGTTCTGTGAAACGGCTACTATCGATATTTGTTAGTTGTTCAAAAGAAGTCCGTTGTTTAAGCTGTTTCAGATTAACGGCACATGATGAAAATCTACTGCTCGGTTTTCCTGTTGTAATTTCCGCTAATATATGTTTTGGTGATTTAACAAAGTACCCTTCTGCGCCAAGTTGTTTACTTTGTTTTATTATTGAACCAGGCATATCTGAGACAATTACATATACAGGAATATTCTTGGTTTGTTCATCGGTTTTGAGTTGATCAAGTATTCTTGATGCACGCAACTCTGGCCATTTCCAGTCCAGCAGAATCAGCCCAGGGTAGCTTCCGACGAATAACCGTATATCAGCATCTTTGTATCCGGCGGTTCTAGCTCTGAATCCATAAGGTTCTAAAACATTGTGCATAGATTGAGTGAAATTATTGTCGTCACTAATTATAAGTACTGACATAGATTGAAACATCACTACACACCTCCTTCTTTGTCAGATTTAACAGAAGACAAAATACCACCTTTTAACCTTTTATAAATCAGAATGTTCACTATCATCGGCTGTAAAGTTCCCGGTTGATGTATCAAAATGCCAACCATGACTACCATCACCTCGTTCACCGCTTCCGGTTTCAACCTGAACGGTAGCCTTATTGTTAAACGGATTGGCGGGGATAGATAGTACATACGGTCCGCAGTTACCCGCTGAATCAATCGTTCCATCCTCATAGGTTTTTTGCGTTAACTGGCTGGCTGGCCCGGTAAAAACAGCCGGATACGCATCCTGATGCTCCAGTTTATAAAGTTCCAGTTGTTGACACATAACCTGAAGGTTTTTAGCCAGAGCTGAGTCCCTGGCCCCATCAGCAGCATTGCTGAACTGTGGGATGACAATAGCCGCCAGAACACCTAAAATGACCACGACAATAAGGATTTCTACAAGCGTAAATCCGCTGCGGGCAACTTTAGCTTGTTCTTTTACCACAGGACTTTTAGTGCCATTCATGTTGACCAACGGAAGTATGCGATCGTCTTGTGTGATAACAGCTTTGACATTGTCGGGCGAAAGAGGATGGTTTTCTATCGTCATATACCCGATGCGCGCTTTGACCGTTACTATCTCCACAGAATATTCACTGTAAGGATGACCAAAGACACAGTATTCATTTTCCACTGTATCGCCGGCAAGTAACAAACGTGATGTCTCTGATAGTTCAGGTTGTAAATTATTTTCTGTCATTATAAACCCCCTTTTTATGGTAATATAAAAGGCCTCATAACTTACCTGCCCTCATTATGATGCTCTACCTAAAACATACCCTATAAAAGCAAAAGCGCACTACGGACGAGACCCCTTGTTTTTGTCGGAAACCAGCTATTGTGTTGTAGGATATTTCTTGCAAACTCTCATATACATTTTAAAGTCAGACACTACATATGGATTTATGGATTTTCGCCTATGATGATAATTAATGAGAAATGGGGATGAGTGGTAAACAGCTTCCGTCTTTCACTCCCAATGTGGTGCTTACTTAAACTATTGCCGTTTTTAAGACCTTATAATAAAAAATCGGCATAGCATATTTTGACTTTATACTATGCCGACTCTACAAGCACATGCAATATGACTACGCGTTTGGATCTTCACAGGAGCCATCACGTTTACGGTCACCACCGCCTTTGCCACCGCCAGAGCCATCACGTTTACGGTCACCACCACAGATGCCATTGCCGCCCT
>CALCSG010000341.1 GCA_937894085.1 uncultured Gammaproteobacteria bacterium
ATCCCATCCCAGCTGTTTACCACTACCTTTACCATCTAAGATCCAGCCATAAAGTAATCCTGCATTATCAGTCATGTGTTTCTTCTCCTCTTTATTATTAAAAGCACCAACCGCCCTGGATTAGTTAGTTACTGCGTACATATTCACATCACCTTGCGGGTATGAAATGACTGCATCTGCTTCTTTACACATATCCCAGATTGTAAACATAGCAGCAAAAGGATCATAATAAGAAGCCAGAGCCACCAATAATAGCATGTTGAACATAATAACTATGAACGAGAATTCTTACTCAATCTTGCGTTAACAACGCAACTTAACAATCGATAGTAGTCTCGGTATAACCTGAAGTGATAATTTGCTGGCAACCGGCTGTGTTTTAACATTCAGGAGAAAATCGTCCCAAATCATTATTAATAAATTACTTACTTAAGAATACCAAATACCAGGCTCAGCAAAAATTTTAGATAGAGGGGGCGTGTTAAAACTGGTGATTTTTATCGTACACTAATACGCTGTCTTTGTGATATACATCAGTCAGGCAGCCCTGGCCGTCCAGAAATACCTTGCTGCAGGCTGATATATCTTAACCTGTTTGGTATACTAGCGGACGGCTACCCGGCAATAGTTTTCATTATCGAACTGGCAGAGGTTTTCGTTGAACAGGTGATATTTCAGCATGCCATCACCGGACTGACCAGGTTCATCAATTGAGTCGACATATAAAATCCGCTTGAGCTACCTTACCAACGCTAAAAAAATACTCCCAGAAAGAGCTCTGAAAAATGAATGATCATATTATCGAGTTGATATTAATTACATCAACATTTACTTTATTGGCTGGCTATCACCTGTTACTTAGCTATTTCGTTCATAAATTCCCATTAAAAACATCCATTGGATTCAGTAACCACGTTCGAACCCTCTGGGTAAAAACCATCATGTCTGAAAAAAGAGATATCCTGGCAGTACAGACATTACGCAACTGGACCATGGCGGCAACTTTTCTCGCCTCTACCTCAATCCTGATTGGTGTTGGGGCATTAAGCGTTGCATTAACCTCCGAAAGGCTCTTAGAAATATCACACAACTTCAATTTTTTCGGAGTTCATAGCGAATCCGTCTGGATGATCAAACTGTTACTAATTTCAATTAATTTCTTTATTGCGTTTTATAATTTCACCCTGGCGATCAGGTATTACAACAACGTAGGATTTATGATCAATGTGACAGGAACGACAGATATAGAAATAACACCGGAGTCTGTTGGAAAAACCGTTAACAAAGGTGCCCTGCATTACACCTATGGTATGCGCGGCTATTATTTCACCCTGCCCCTGACGCTTTGGCTGCTGGGGCCAAGCTGGTCACTCGGCGGCGCCCTGGTGCTAATCTTTTTATTAAGCCGACTGGACCGTGTTAAAGACAGTTGATTATGCAATGTATAACTCATTCCTCCTCATATACTAAACCGTCTTTATCAACCGGGTGTTGCTATTATACTAACAACCCGGATTGCAGGCGCACAGTTTAACGCTTAATTGAAATATTCTTATATTTAGTAAATTAAAAATTATGTTGAGAATAAATAACTAATGGAAAAATTTCGAATGGATATTTAACAAAGTCACCGGCTATATATTCGGGGTCATATTGCTATTTACTACTCTGGCTCTATTGATTGGTTCTTTCCGACTGTTCTACAACCTGTATGAACTAGTCAGTAAATCAGGAGTCTCCGGAAACTATATGCAAATTTTTTCCGATGTGCTCACCCTGGTGATATTACTGGAATTATCACGGTCCCTGCTTCAATACTTCATGGAACTCACCATTAGATTACCTGTCATTCTAGATGCAGGTATAGTATTCGTATTACGCGACATTATGATCGGCCTGTTTGAAAAAACACTCGACAATAATGACATCTATGCGTTAACTACATTACTGTTAGTTTTGGGCGTTATTCGAATCGGTTTTGGTTTTTATTATTACAATAAAAATGAATCCTCTGATAAAGTAAAAAACGGCTAAAACATCGGTTGCTGTTTAATGTTGATTATTATTTTTAATCATTAATAGATTATCAAACTTATTTTAGATTATCGGGGAAGCAACGTGGAATCTTACATTCATAGCATCAAAAATTTATTCGAGCAGTTAGGTCTCGCCAGCGATTCTCAGGCTATCGAGGATTTTATCAGCAGGCACAAACCTCTACCAAAGAAGATAGCACTGCATGACGCCGAGTTCTGGACTCCTTCACAGGCCGCATTTCTTCTGCAGGCGGTAGAAGAAGATGCAGACTGGTCAATAATCGTCGACAATCTTGATAATCTTTTACGCTAAGTCCAATCCTGTCATTCATCTATTAAACGTTCTCGGTTCTTTTGAAACGTAAGTCATGCTGGATTTTAAGCTGAACCCGAAACTTCACGACAGTTTCTGGCACAAATTATTGCAGCTACGAATTCAGCTTTAATTAAGACCTGTCTTCTCTATTTTTAAAGTGGCCGTGCAGGAACCAGCCTATGATGACACCTATACCCAGCAGAAGAAACATGAGCAAAGAACGTGACATTTGAATAGCGAAGAACAGGAACTGGATCTCAACCACCGCTACATTTTGAATAATGAAGAGAACGACCAGACCGATAAGGATTAAAATAAACAGCATTTTGTAATTCATTGAATCTTCCTCGATAAGATTGAGTAAAATCAATTATATGCCTAAAGCATCCGTAGCAGGATGGTATTAAAAACAGTCATGTGTTGTTTCGCGGTTCCAATCTATCCTGACAGACTGGTGAGGCGCATGAAAGCTGACATCTGAAGACGTGGATTTGTCAAAAAGTATTTCTTCCAATATAAGCCAGCTGCAATAACCCGTTTCAGAATACCTGGCAACGACACACATTTGCGTTAGCTACCGATAAATCGTCATAAATTAGCCAGGCCAATTGCACAACTTTTAGAATGCCTGTTCTGTATCAGGAAAGTTGCTACAAAAACAGTAACAGGCAGATCAATCGCGCATACATATTGATGCGGCTACTGCCGGTGATAAGCCCGGCACCGTACTGGTTCCGGATGCAGCACAGCCAACCCAGAACTCAAATCCTTTTTTCAAAAATTCTTCCGCATAGATACTGTGAGAACCGTCACAGGAAAATGTAAGGCCGACCATGCCGTTATAGATATTCAAGGATCCCATGCGCAGGTAAATCGTTTCATCGGCGAAGCGCAGGTCACGAAACGATTCCAGCAAACGGCGTATGTTTGCGGTAGGAATAACCGCTGACTCAGGATACGTGTAGAGTGGAAAAGTCAGGCAAAGATCGGGATCTATCGGTTCATCAATGGTCAGAATGCGGTAGCGATAAGGATCGGAATGACTCCATACGGTCGCCCGGTTGCTCGAAAAATAGACTTCGCAATGAAAAATACCGTGATCCACAACCAGCTCTTCGAGTACCGAGATCACCGTGTCGACATACTGGTCTAGCACACTTTCGACACGCTGCTGCATAAACAGTCCACCGCGGATCGAAGGATCGCCTTTCATCTGCCGCCAGTCGTGCGATTCCTCATAAAGCGGTGCAGTCAACGGCAGTTCGCGCAGATCAAAATGTGCACTCAGATAACCGAGTGCTTTACCATCATCCTGCTTTACCAGCTGGATTGCCGTTATGCTGGGGCGTTTTTTGTGTTCGCTGATATAGGATTCCGATAGCACAAATTCGGTCGTCGGCAGCACGTTTTTCATATAAGGCCGCTGTGAACGGTCAAGACCAATATACTGCCTTTCCTCACCCCTGGTACCTATCTGTGCGGTAATTTGAATACGTGCCAGATCCATCACGAACACATGGTCGCAATAAGGCAATACTGCAAGTCCAACACGAATGGTATCCTCCATCTCTGCTACGTCGTCCCAAACCTGCGCACAGTTGGAGGCAAGTTCCTCCAGCCTGGTCTGTAGAAAGATTGCCAGCGCGTCACGCTGGCGAGCAATACTCTGTTGTGCTGAAGTCAACATATTCGTCTATGCCCTGAATTTATTGATCGTAACGATCGAAAGCTGCATACCCTCTGCATAGCAACGCCTGTTGCAGTGAGTGAAGCAATATGAATTGTCCGGGTACAATAACCCACTTAGTGGCATCTCGGACATCCAGCCGATTATAGGGCGGCCACCAACCCGCGTAAATTGATTTCATCATCTGAATACCCCACTGAGCTACAGGTTAAAGTCCGATAATCGTTGATTGCTTTAACTCGTCACACTGGCATAATCATCTTACAAAAACTCAACAAAGGACTTTATTTATGTCTAAAGAAACGAAACATGCGAAGGAAGATCAGTGGTTCATGGAGAACGAACGAGTGCTACTAGAACAGAAGCGCAGGGAACGGGAAAAGGAACTGGAGCTATACCGACAGGAAAATGAGAAAGCCGAACGCGAGAAACTTCGTCTGGCGCACTGGCAGAAATGTCCTAAATGCGGTAATGACATGAAGGTAGAAATCCTCAACGACATAGAAATCGACCGCTGTAGTGTCTGTGCCGGAATATTTTTTGACCACGGTGAACTCGAGTCCCTGTTAATGAGCAAACAGGACAACCGTTTCAAATTCTATCGCCGCATGTTCGGACTCGACTGAAGCAGAAAGATTTCAAATAGCCAGACGAATGAGACGCGTAATATGAACTTCGGCGGCATGATTCTGCTGTAGAGCACGCTAATACCACCGAATGTGAATCTGACTATATTGTGCTTTCAAAACCTATAAACTTAAGTACAGTCGCGCCGCGGCCGGACTGATGACACAAGACAGGAAAAATAAGTGACCAATAACGGGGCAAATCCAAAAATGGCTGCGTTGCGCAACTGGTGGCGGGTACTTGGTCGCAGCCTTCGCCACCGCCTGATCATCCCTATTCTGCGCGAACGCAGGCCACCCGAATACACCGCCCGCAGCGTGCTGGTCGGGCTTGCCGTGGCTCTTACACCAACCGTGGGTGTACAGATCCCAATAGTGTTGTTGATATGGATGATTATCCATAACATCTACCAGCGCTGGGATTTCAACCCCGTAATCGCCATCGCATGGACCTTTATTACCAATATCGCAACCCTGCCGTTTTTTTATTACCTGTTCGTCATCACCGGACGGATCATGCTCGGTCGCTTCGAAAACCTGCGCGGTTTCGATACCTTTCGTGAGCGCCTCGGACAAAGCCTGCCGCAGGATATGAACTGGATAGACTCAATATGGAATTACACTATTGCATTACTCGACAACTTCGGCCTGCCTCTTTTTCTCGGCTCTATACCGTGGTTAATTGCAGGTGGCTGGATCGGCTACAGCTGGAGTTTGCGCATCGTTATCAACTACCGCACCCGCCATCCACGGAAAAACACTAAACTCTCCTGACTATTACTCTGCAACCAGAAAAGTCTGTAGAAATTAAGTTTCTGTGCAATCTGTGTTAAGCGTCTTACTCCTTAATCAGTTTCCTGAAAAAAGCATAGCTCGCCTGCCCTTTGCGCTTCTTTACCTGAGTTATCTAGAACATCCACATCCTGGCCGAATGCGTACCACACAGGCAATACTGTTTCCCACCAGTACCGATAAAACTTCACCCTTAGATCCGTAAGCAGTGCATGGACACAGCGTAAACGGAATCAGGAGATGCAATGACAGTAGTTTT
>CALCSG010000342.1 GCA_937894085.1 uncultured Gammaproteobacteria bacterium
CATGGAAGAAGGGCTTGAAGAAAATGAAATGGACATACCGATTGTCGGATTGACTGAAGTAATAGCGCAACAACTGGATGAGAGTATTTCATAATGCCAGAAAATTTAATGACAGATGAAGAGCTGGATGCTGAATATCGTGAAATGATTGATATTTTTATCGATAAGGCCAATGAGCTGGCCAAACAGAGCAACATAGAAAATATCAGTATGGCTCTATTACATGCTGCATCGCGTTTTAATGCTTATGTTGTCTCTAATCATGCCGAAACGCTCAATGATTATGAAAATGAGCTGGATAAAGCCAGGACTTTTTTTATCTCTAACTACAATGCAATGCTGGATGAGAATCTACAGGATTACAAAAAAAAATATAATGAAGAATTTAAATATTTGCACCTCATGAATTGACTCAATATACGATCAGGCAAACTTGTCGAAACGTATGAGAAAATTCGACACACCATATTAAAGCTGACCTTCGTCAAATTCGGCCAAATTACTGAGTCGACCCAATATAGTCGTTCGTGGCAAGCGCCTGCCGAGCGGTAGATCTGTGGCGATATGCAAAGCTTTGCATATCGCCACTTATGCTGAGTTTGAGCTAGTGGGCGCGAATTGGCTCCGCCAGATAGGCATGTCAGACAGAAAATACTCACTTTTTAACCTGGCATAATAATTAAAGCTTTCCATAAACCCTACCGATTCAACCGGTATTTTATAGCGCAAAAACTGGACACCTGATTCCTGAAGTTACTCAATTGACTGTGCCTTTATAGTCAAATCGCTCTAATATCAACGAAAAAGATGATTTTGTATGAATTAGTAAGCTCCATTAACTAGAAACAATAATTCAAATGAGAACATGTATTATGTCCAGTACTTTTTATCAAAGCGGATTAAAACCCTTTGAAAATGTGAACTGTCACTCCAAAGCTATACCCAGTTCAGCATAATACAATACTCCGCATAAGTGGCGAAAACGGTCGATTGGAAAATTAACAGAAAGTGCTACATCTAGTTGTACCGTCTAATCAGCAAGAATGGCAGGTTAGGCATGTAAGCAGTCATTCATTGCGTTGCGGTGCGGGGTTTGATACTAACAATAAGCCTTTCATATTTGCCATATATCCAGTATAAACTTGAAGGTTAGGTGCAAGCTATATTTAGATTCAAAAATCCAGTTTCAGGTTTATTAATACAATGAGTACCAACGACCAAGAATCATTACCATCCTGGCATACCCGTAAAGTCGATACGGTTTTTCAACAGCTGGAATCCAGCCGTGAAGGTTTGTCGGAAGATCAGGTTAACACTCGCCTGCATAAATATGGGCTTAACCGGCTGAAACCGGTTAAAGGCAAGGGATCGCTGGCGCGTTTTTTGGCACAATTCCATAATGTACTGATTTATGTACTAATGGCATCCGGCGTTGTGACAGCTATATTGGGCCATTACGTTGACAGTAGCGTAATATTCGGCGTAGTTTTGATAAATGCAATTATCGGTTTTATCCAGGAAGGTAAAGCCGAAAAAGCTCTGTATGCTATCCGCAACATGCTTTCTCAACAGGCATTGGTGAAACGCGATGGTCGTATGATCAACCTTCCTGCGGAACAACTGGTGCCAGGTGACATCGTGTCATTACAGTCTGGCGATAAAGTACCGGCTGATCTGCGTCTATTCAAAATTCGAGAACTCAGAATTGAAGAAGCCATGCTGACCGGTGAATCGGTACCCGCTGAAAAAGGTATCGCTGAGGTGGCTGAGAAAGCCTCAATCGGTGACAGGCGTTGTATCGCGTATTCCGGAACGCTGGTAACTTATGGCCAGGGTCTGGGAGTAGTTATATCCACTGGTGCAGATACTGAGATTGGTCGTATTAGCAGCCTGTTAAGTCATGTACAGGTATTGACTACACCGTTGCTACGGCAAATGGCAGAGTTTGCCAAATGGCTGACCATCGCCATCGGATTTATTGCGGTCGCTACATTTGCTTATGGAGTTCTGTTCGGCGGTTATAGTGCCGATGACATGTTTCTGGCAGCAGTCGGGCTGGCAGTTGCCGGCATCCCTGAAGGCCTGCCAGCTATCATGACCATCACGCTGGCTATCGGGGTACAACGCATGGCTAACAATCATGCCATCATCCGTCGTTTGCCTGCAGTAGAGACACTGGGTTCAGTCACCACCATCTGTTCCGATAAAACTGGGACCCTGACACGAAACGAAATGACCGTGACCAGTCTGGCAACGACACAGGGGATGATCGAAGTCAGCGGAGTCGGTTATGACCCGCATGGAGATTTTATTATGGATGATAATGAGATCAGTATTAGGCAGATGCCGCTACTGGAAGAACTGGTTCGTGCTGGATTACTGTGCAATGAAGCCAGCCTGAAACAAGTCAATCAGCAATGGCAACTGCAGGGAGATCCCACCGAAGGCGCGCTGGTGACGCTGGCGCTCAAAGCCGGCCTTGATCACGGTTTTGAACTGACCCAGTATCGTCGTATAGATGAAATACCTTTTGAATCCGAGCACCGATTCATGGCGACCTTGCATCATGACCATACTGGTAATGGTTCTATTTTTCTGAAGGGTGCACCTGAACGCATTCTCGATATGTGCCAGCAACAGCGAACCAGTGGAGAAAATCAGGTTGTTGACCGACAGTACTGGGAAGATCTCATGAATCGTATGGCCGAACGCGGACAGCGGCTACTGGCGATTGCCAGCAAACCCTCTGCAGCAGGGCAGCAGGATCTTAATTTTGATGATGTCGACAATAATCTTACCCTGCTCGGCATAGTCGGGCTAATCGACCCGCCGCGCAAGGAAGCAACCGCCGCTGTGAAAATTTGTCAGCAGGCAGGGATCCGCGTCAAGATGATTACCGGTGATCATGCTATTACAGCCAGAGCTATCGGCTTGCAAATGGGTATAGGGGACGGGGTGACAGTACTCACTGGTACCGAGCTTGAAACCTATACCAATGAACAGCTGTGTGAAGCAGTACAACACTGCGATATTTTCGCGCGTGTATCGCCCGAACAGAAACTGAAACTGGTGACTGCACTGCAGGCCAACGGCGAAGTGGTCTCGATGACGGGTGACGGGGTGAATGATGCGCCCGCGCTGAAACGTGCTGATGTCGGTGTGGCGATGGGTTTGAACGGTACCGAAGTAGCCAAGGAAGCCGCCGAAATGGTGCTTACCGATGATAATTTTGCCTCAATTTCACGTGCCGTGGTGGAAGGTAGAACCGTTTACGACAATCTGAAAAAATCCATCCTGTTTGTTTTACCCACTAACGGCGGTGAAGCCTTTACTATTATTGCCGCGATCATGATGGGCAAGATGTTACCGATCACAGCAGCGCAAATTCTGTGGGTCAACATGATTACCGCTGTCACACTGGCGCTAACGCTGGCCTTCGAACCGGCGGAAAAAAATATCATGAAACGCCCGCCACGTGATCCCAAATTACCGATACTTTCCGGCTTTCTGATCTGGCGCATAATCTTTGTATCATTGGTTATCGTTTCTGGTACATTCGGACTGTTCCTGTGGGAAAGAACCGGCGGCGCATCCATCGAACTGGCGCGTACCGTAGCGGTCAATACACTGGTAATGTTCGAGATTTTCTACCTGTTCAGCTCACGTTACCTGCTACAGCCTTCGTTAACGATTGAGGGCTTAACCGGAAACCGTTATGTACTTTATGCGATCGGTCTGCTGCTGGTATTCCAGCTTGCGTTTACCTATCTTGGGCCTATGCAGATGATGTTCGCCACCACTGCCATCAGTGCCGAAGCCTGGCTGAGAATTGTTATTGTCGCCTCATCAGTGATCTTTCTGGTTGAAATTGAAAAATGGCTGTTAAGAACCTTTATGGCTAACAATGAACAGGCTTAAATTGATAAACAGCTGGTCGAGTCTATTGACACGGCTGATTATGCTGTCGGTTTTATGGTGGGTGTTGAGCGTAGGTGACAGTAGCTCCTGGTGGATTGGACTTCCAGCTGTATTAATCGCTTCAGGGGTAAGCATGCGGCTGCAACCTGTACAGTCTGTTAACTGGATAGCACTGCTGCGCTTCATTCCATTCTTTGTCTGGCAATCACTGGTAGGTGGTTTCGGTGTCGCAACTCGGGCAATGCATCCGGCACTGCCGTTAACCCCGGATCTGGTGGAATACCCGGTAACTCTGCCGAATGAATTTGCACGGGTGGTATTTATCTACATGATTAGCCTGATACCCGGTAGTCTTTGTGTAGCGATGCACAGGGATACACTGAGCATACACATCCTGGATAGCCACAGCAATTTTCTGGCTGAACTTGGCATTCTGGAACAAAAAATATCGACTATTTTCTGCATCCCGCAGCAACCCCTTTCAGCGGTTTAAAAGGACTATGCAAAACCTGTATATAATTCTAGCACTTTTTTTACTGCTTAATCTACTGGCCGGAATGTGGCGCATATTGAAAGGGCCTGCTGCTGCCGATCGTATGCTGGCATCCCAGCTATTTGGAACTACTGCGGTCGCTATACTGCTGTTGCTGGCACAAATTGAATCACTCATGGCTTTGCGTGATGTGGCGCTGGTGTTTGCGTTGCTGGCAGCCATTACCGCCATTGCCTTCGTGCGTCGTAACTGGCCACAGGAACCTGATGATGCTGGCTGATATATTGACAATTATACTGTTACTGGGCGGTGCCTTTTTCTTTCTGGCCGGAACTATCGGACTGTTACGCTTTCCCGATGTTTACACCCGACTGCATGCATTGACCAAAGCCGATAATGTCGGCCTGGGACTGATCGTGACCGGACTGGCTATTCAGGCGCAAAGCTGGGCAGCTGCCGGCAAGCTGATTTTAATCTGGCTGCTGGTATTACTGGCCGGGGCGGGCGTGTCCTATCTGATTGCAAATGGCGCTTTAGCGCGTGGAGTTGCCTTTTGGAAGCGGTAGGACTGTGGCAATCTGCTTTCGACCTGATGCTAGGATTCAGCCTGTTCGGACTGGCCTGGCGGATGCTATTTTGTGCTGACCTGTTCAAGTCTATCGTGTTATTCATTACCTTCGGTTTATTGATGGCCATAGCCTGGGTGCGCCTGGAAGCGCCTGATGTTGCGCTGGCTGAAGCCACCATTGGTGCCGGTTTGACAGGAGCACTGTTAATGTCAGCTTTTGCTAAATTACGTACCCTGGATAACTCATTAAAATCGGGTCAGCCGCTGCTACCTCGTCCCAGGTTGCATGTGATAAATTTCTGGATTGCATTACTGTTCACTGTTCTGCTTACGGGAGGGCTGGCTTATGCGGTACTGTCGTTACCTTCACACAGTCCTGGTTTATCGGATGCAGTGATGAGTCAGCTCGATAGCAGTGGTGTGACTCACCCGGTAACGGCAGTACTACTGAATTTTCGCGGTTATGACACGCTACTGGAAATGGCAGTACTGTTGCTGTCCATACAATCGGTGTGGAGCATGGCCGGAATGTCTGACGCTGGCGAGGTGCATACCAGCCCGGTACTGAATGTGTTGATCCAGCTGTTGTCACCGGTACTGATTCTGGTATCAGCCTATCTGTTATGGGTCGGTGCACATGCGCCCGGTGGTGCTTTTCAGGCTGGTTCCATACTGGGTGCTGCCGGAGTGCTGCTGGTGCTATCCGGTAGACCTCTGTTTAATCTGAAAAAATCATGGTTGATACGCCTGATGCTGGTTGCAGGCCCTGCTGCTTTTATCGCTTTAGCTACGTTGACACTCATTAACGAAGGCCAGCTGCTCAAATACCCGGTAGCTAATGCTGCAAACTATATCCTGCTGCTGGAAACGCTGGCTACAGTTTCTATCGGCACCACCCTACTGGCACTATTTGTTGGCTCGCAGACTGAAGCGGTTCAACAGGATCAATCACACCAATGAGTATGTTATTTTTTTACGCGCTGATCGGGGTCGGTCTATTTACACTCGGTTTACTGGCTTTGGTCGTCCAGCCCCATCTGTTGCAAAAAATACTGGCACTGAATGTAATGGGTAGCGGTGTGTTTCTGCTGCTGGTAGCGCTGGGTGGACGCTCTCAACCGGTTGTGGACGTAGTGCCACAGGCGATGGTGATTACCGGTATTGTGGTGGCGGTTTCCGCTACTGCAATGGCATTAACCCTGATGTTGAATCTAAGCCGATCGAGTCCCGGCGCGCAACTACCCGAAGACCAGAGCGCGGATTCATAATGGGGGCACAGCTAATACAGGTGGACTGGGCAGTCGTATTAATCATGTTGCCATTGTCAGCTGCCATGCTCGGGTTCTTGCTACCGGGAATGGCCAGAAATATTGGACTGTTGGCTGCTCTGCTGATTCTATTTACGGTAGTCGGACTGGGCTGGCAGTTGACACAAACCGGTGTGTATAGTCATGTGGCCGGGGGCTGGCTGGCACCTCTGGGTATACAGCTTCATGCTGATGGTTTTTCGCTGTTGATGCTGGCGACTTCTGCCATCGTGGGTGTTGCGGTGAGTATTTATTCAACCGGGTATTTTAAAGCAGCTGATGATCAACGTTTCTGGCCGACCTGGTTATTGTTATGGGCAGCATTGAATGCACTGTTTCTGGCGGCGGATGTCTTTAATCTGTATGTCACGCTCGAGTTGCTCGGACTGTCAGCAGTCACGCTGGCGTCACTGACTGGCAGCAAAGATTCTGTCAGCGCAGCGATGCGTTACCTGTTATCGACATTGCTCGGTTCGCTGGCATTTTTGCTGGGTATAGGTTTGTTATATCATCAGTATGGCAGTGTAGATATTGCCATACTGTCGGAGCGGGTTAACGATTCGACTGTGAGCTGGGCTGCTTTGGGCTTGATCACGGCGGGGCTGGCACTGAAGACAGCGTTGTTCCCGTTCCATTTCTGGCTACCTCCGGCGCATGCCAGTGCGCCTGCTCCGGTCAGTGCCCTGTTGTCGGCGCTGGTAGTTAAAGCCTCTTTTTATATTTTGCTTCGGCTGTGGCTGGGGCTGTTTGATTTTCAGCAGGACAGCACAGTCGCCAACATGCTTGGTATACTGGGCGCGACTGCTGTACTGTGGGGATCTATCCAGGCATTACGCCAGATCCGACTTAAAATGCTGGTAGCCTATTCTACCGTGGCGCAGATCGGTTATCTGTTTCTGGCTTTCCCGCTAGCGCAGACTGGCGGTAACCGGGTGTGGTATGCCGTTGCTTACCTGATGCTGTCGCATGCACTCGCCAAGGCAGCTATGTTTCTGGTTGCCGGTAATATGATGCTGTTTGGCGGTCATGACCGCATTGTCAACCTGGATCGGGTCGTGCAGCGATTGCCGGTCACAGTCGCAGCTTTCGGACTGGCCGGTGTCAGTATCATGGGGCTGCCGCCCAGCGGTGGTTTTATCGCGAAATGGTTGTTACTGGAGGCAGCCCTGGCTCAGGGACATTGGGGAATAGCGGGTATCATGATGCTTGGTGGCATACTGGCGGCAGCGTATGTGTTTAAGGTTCTCGGATATGCTTTTATTCCATCACCTGTGCCGCATCAGGCGGTAAGTGTACCAGCGCGTATGCAATGGATGGCGCTGTTGCTGGCAACTTTGGCCATAATGGCCGGTTTTGTTGCGCAGCCGCTGATGCAGTTGATCGGTATAGGTGCGCTGTTTGATTCGACAGGGTCGATGCCATGATCTGGAATAACTGGATTCCATTACTGGTTGTACTCAGTTCCCTGTTGCCGGGTCTGGTCATTTTTACCCTTTCTGAAAAACAGTGGCGTGTACGTACCTTCCTGAATATTTTTGGAGCCGTTGCAAAACTGGGGCTGGTGGGCTGGATGTTATGGGGTGTCTACCACGAACAGCATTTTGAAACCCGGCTGGCATTGCTGCCTGATCTGGATCTGGTGCTCAGGGCAGGTCCATTGGCTTTATTCTTTGTGTCTTTATCGACGTTACTGTGGTTGGTAACAACGGTTTATGCGATTGGATACCTCGAACATTCACCTCACCGCAGTCGTTTTTTCGGCTTTTTCAGCCTGTGCGTGACAGCCACCGTCGGCGTGGCGCTGGCTGGCAACCTGATTACTTTTTTATTATTTTATGAATTGCTGACACTGTCTACCTATCCTTTAATCGTACATCGTGGTACCGAGGAAGCTCGAAAGGCCGGGCAATCCTACCTGACCTATACCATTCTGGGTGGGGCTTTACTGCTATTCGGAACCGTATGGTTATACAGTCTGGTTGGTACGCTGGAGTTTACCCCGCGCGGGTTTCTGAGCCAGGTGGACGCACAGCATCATCCGACTCTGATTATTATATTTGTGTTATTAATCGGAGGTCTCGGAGTTAAGGCAGCACTAATTCCCTTTAATGGCTGGTTACCCAAAGCAATGGTCGCTCCGGCTCCAGTGAGTGCTTTGCTACATGCGGTAGCGGTTGTCAAGGCCGGTGCTTTCGGCATCATTCGGGTAGTTTACGATGTTTTCGGTATCGATTTTGCCGCGAGTCTGGGAGTGACAGCTCCGCTTGCCTGGCTGGCAGCTGCGACCATTATCTATGGCTCACTGCGCGCACTATTTCAGGATGATTTGAAACGCAGGCTGGCGTATTCCACTATAAGCCAGGTATCTTATATAGCCCTCGGTGTAGCTATCGCGGGGCCACTTGCCAGTATAGGGGGAGTGGTACATCTGGTGCATCAGGGCGTCATGAAAATCACTCTGTTTTTTTGTGCCGGCAACCTGGCAGAAACCCTGGGAGTGCATAAGATCAGTGAAATGAATGGTGTCGGTCGGCGAATGCCGTGGACCATGGCAGCATTTACTATCGGTGCGTTTGGCATGATAGGTGCTCCACCTGTAGCCGGGTTTATCAGCAAGTGGTATATCGGTCTAGGTGCTCTCGAAGTTGATCAGGGATGGGTATTACTGGTGCTGGCAGGTAGCAGTTTGTTAAATGCTGCGTACTTTCTGCCCATTCTGCATGCCGCCTGGTTCCGTAAACCACCCGAAAAATGGCCGCATGAACATGATTTTGGTCGTCACGAAACTTCTCTGGCGTTACTGATACCACCGCTGATTACCGCCAGCCTGGCACTGCTCGCAGGTGTACTGGCAATGCTGCCTTTCAGCCCGCTGGAATGGGCCAAGCTGATATCAGTAAGGGAGTTCTACACCCCATGATCGCTTACCTGCCTCCGGTTTTATTAATACTGACGGTTATCTGGCCTCTACTACTGGCGATTCCGCTGCTTAACCGATACATTCAAAATGCGCCCATGCTAGCCTTATTGCCAGCAGTATGTCTGGCTCTATATCCGGGAGTTATTGACTACAACGTGGAATGGATACTGTTGGGCAGTGGCATCGAATTGAATGGGAATAATCGCTGGATACTGCTGGTCAGCGTGATGATCTGGGCGAGTAGTGCGCTAATCGATAAATCGCATGGAGAGGGCTTTACTCATAGCAGTAATTCAAGCTTTTATTTTCTGGCTATGGGCGGTCAACTAGCCGCTATTTTAAGCACCGACCTGATTGGTTTTTTCAGTGCGGCGTCATTGATGGGCTATGCTTTTTACGGGTTTTTGAATTCAAGCATTGAGCAACAGTACAGGAGGTACTGGAACCTGTATCTGGTGTTTCTAGTGGTGGCGGATCTGGCACTGTTTGAAGCCATGATAATGGCTGTTTCTGCAACCGAGATCACCAGATTCAATGTGCTACGCTGGATTATCTCGGATACGCAGAATGCCCAAATTTATGTGTGGATGACAGTAACAGGGTTTGCTTTAAAAGCAGGGATCTGGCCAGCACATCGTTGGATAATAGCGGCTTATACAGGCACTCCGTTATCAGTAAAAATACTGCTGTTTGGGGTACCTCTGATGACCGCTTTATTTGGACTGCTAAAGTGGTTGCCAAACTGGGACAATTCCCTTTCTATTCCGGGCAGTGTGATTATGCTTTGGGGGTTAATGACAGCTATTTATGCGCTGATCAAGTTGTTGCAGAACAGACAGAGAGTACTTATACCGTTGTGGCTGATTTTTCTAGTCAGCGGAGTGTTTTTATCGGTCATCGGAGCAGGCTTTGTAGTTACTCAGGATTGGTCTGATTACAAATCATATTTCTTTATCAGTCTGTCTCTCGGCGGGTTCAGTATCACGGCTTTGATTATTTATCTAACCATCGGGCAAAATCAGCAACATCTTTCAGCCCCCTTCTCATCCGCTGGTCAGACAGAAGATACTACACAAGCTCAGCAACGGGAAAATAAAGTTCTGACCTTGCTTTCAGCAAATTATCTAGTAACCCGCCTGCAGTACCTGCAGGTCGCAGCTTTTCAACTGGTTGATGTCACTAGGCAACGCGCTGTAAACCAGCTGAATAAAATAATGGATGAACCCGGCTGGACGGTGGCAATCACATTTTTTATGCTGTTTATACTGATTATCGTCAGTTTGTCCCTATAATTTTCAGTACTGATTATGTTTTAACTACGTTTTTCAGGTTGAAAGTTTTATTCGGGAGAATCTAAGGTCACGGGTGTTATAAAGCCGGGCGGTTTAACCGCCAGCAAAGAGCAGTCTATCTGGGTCAAAATAGTTTCTGCGGTATTCCCCATAATGAAGCCGGGAATACCAGTTCTGGCGACCGTACCCATGACCACTAGATCGGCATCAATTTTTCTGGCCAAAATGGGAATCTCCTGTCGTGCATTGCCTTTGATCAGATGGGTAAACGGCTGAATGTATTTCCTGGCTTCATTTCCCAGTTTGTTGATGGTTGATTCGACAAGTGAATCCATGTTTTCCTGAATCTGTCGGTGTTCGCGCCTGACATAGCCTTCAATTTCATCTTCCGGGGTACTTGTCATGGTGGTGTTCATAATGCTTTCTCCCAACGAGTCCCACACACTAACCACATGAAATTCAGCAGTTTCTGCTAACGCTACTGAACTTGCCATTTCCATGATCTGTCGGTTTAATATCAGGCGCGATTCCAGTTCATCCTCCGGATAATTATGATCAACATCAATTGCAGCCAGTATGCGCTGGTAACTGTCCTGATGTTTTGGTTTTATTAACCAGACCGGGCAGGGGCATTTACGTAACAGGTGCATATCATCACTACTGAATAAACGGTCTAACCAGTCGTGTTCTTCCGCTGCCTTGATGACCAGGTCATGCTTATTGTGTAATACCTCGCGGATGATTTCCAGAAAAGCGGTGCCAACCAGGACCCTGGTTTGTAAAGTACACCTCTTAAGGTAGGGTTTTGTCTGTGTAGTTAGAGCTGCATGATACGTTTGATTCAACGTGGACTGTAGTTCAGCAGATATGGGGCCTCCTCGGGGCATATTAATGCCTGAATTCATGCGCGGAGCAGCGCTCACTACGGTTAGATTAGCCTGGTTGTTTTCAGCCAGTGAAACAGCCCGTTCAATTGCTGCTTTATTGAGCTTTGCGTGTTCAACTACACACAATATATTTTTAAATCGTTGCATGGTTTTGCTCCTTTTCTGGTGACTATTAAATAACAATCCTGTTGCGAAATTATGTTTGCTTTTTATAGTTACTAATCAGCCAGTAAACACCGCCCAGGCTGAGTGTAATACCTGACAGTGCGAGCATGTCAGCGGCCCCGGTTTCATCTGAATCCAGCACCACGAACTTTCTGCCCAGTGCCATGATGGCGATTAATATGACCAGTTTGACCTGGACCAGCAGGCTTTTCCTGTTCATGGCCGCTTCAATTGAATTTCTAAATTCGAATGCGATCAGTAGCGTTAAAAGCATACCAAAGATAATCTGTATGGATTTAAAATCTGCAGTCTGACTATATTGTAAAATAACCAGTTGATAGACATTTTCGATCAGTCGAGCTAATGCTACCATGATGATAATGGCCAGAATCAAATTAAGTATCAGCAGTACGAAATGTTCAAAGCGCTCGAATGGTGATTTTCTGGCTAAATCCATTTTCAGTTTCTGCAGAAATGAATCGGAAAGTTTTAATTCAGTCATTATGTTTAAATTTTGTAACTATTCAGCGTAAATTATAGGAAAAACATCTTGACAGGGTTTTAGC
>CALCSG010000343.1 GCA_937894085.1 uncultured Gammaproteobacteria bacterium
GGTTTGCCTGTCTGGATACTGACTTAGGAGAAATACTGATTGCTTCCTTAAGTGTTTCCTCTGCATTTTCTGCCTCACCTAATTCACTCTGGCATTTGGCAATCCAGTCCAGCACACTGACCTGTCTGGGAAATGTTTCACGCATTATTTGAAAATGCTGCAGAGCTTCGGCCACATCACCTTTGATAAAGGTTAGCCGACCTATGCCAAGCATGGCCCATAACACAGGTTGTTCCTCAACCACCTCCTTAAATAAATCCATCTCCTGCTCAAATTGTTGTTGCTGCTCTAATAGTTCTGATTTGATCCGTAAACAGGAATATTTAAGCTTGGGGATTTCAATAATAACTTCATCACAAAGGTTAATAGCTAAACCGGTTTGACCTGCATTAACCGCCGTGTATATTTTATTCAGAGCAGCATTTTTGATGATCAGTCGCTTTAATCTTTGTCCTAATTGATCGTTGGTAAATGGTTTGGTCAAATAGGCATCTGGTCTATATTCTATTGCCCCCATCACCTGAGCGGTAGTCGTTTCAGCGGTTACCATCAGAAACAGAGTACCTTTTTTCATCAACTCACGTTGATGTAATTCTTCCAGAATTTGTTGACCGTCCTGCCCGTTTCCCAGGTTATAGTCACAGAAAATAATATTATAATCTTCTTCAGTACAGCGTTTTATGGCTTCATTACCATTACTGCATTGATCAATGTGTTGCGCACCAAGTCGGTGCAACATTGTTTTGAGTGTTTGCCTGAAACCAGCAAAGTCGTCGATGACAAGAATTTTCGACTTCGATAAGAATTTATACATCCAAAATGTTTCCAATATCCAGTTATAGATTAGAGTATAGAAAAATTTTCAGAATACGCTGACACAATTAAGAAATAGTTAAGGAATCAACAAATACCTAATACTCCGCATCATGGTAAACATTTTGCACATCATCAAGGTCATTCAACATATCTAAAAACCTGTTAAACATCTCAATGTCGTCGTCATTGGTAAGCGGGGTCGACCCTTTCGGCAAAAACTGGATTTCATCGACCTCAAATTCAATTCCATCAAAAGCGTGAATTAAAGCCTCTTTTGCTTTGGCATAATCACTGTCAGCTGCAAAAACAGATATTTTTCCATCTTCATTTTCTATATCAGTGACATCTACATCAGCCTCCATTAAGGCATCCAGTGCAGCCTCTTCATCATCTCCGTTAAACACCAGAATGCTCAGGTGATCAAACATGTGACTGACTGTTCCCTGTGTACCTATTTTGCTTTTAGTTTTGGTAAAACACTGACGCACATCGCCGAATGTACGATTGGGGTTATCGGTCAGGCATTCGATGATGACCATACACCCACCCGGGCCAAATCCTTCATAGCGCGCCAGAGAGAAGTCTTCTCCTCCGCCACCTTGCGCTTTATTGATCGCTTTTTCTATAACATGCGAAGGTACCTGGTCTTTTTTTGCTTTATCTATCAGTCCCCGTAGAGTCAGGTTACCATCGGGATCAAAACCACCGGCCTTCGCACAGACATAAATTTCCCGCCCGTATTTACTATAAACTTTGGCCTTGGCATCAGATGTTTTTGCCATGGATTCCTTGCGATTTTGATAGGCTCGACCCATTCTGCTAATGCTCTACTGAAATTATAAAGCGCAAATTCTACAGATAACACAAGATACGGGAAACCTTTAAAGTAATTTTCTTTCAAACACCATGGATATAATTTGATCAGGCGGTACTTAATTTAGCGGGAACCCCAAATTTTCGCCACTGCCTGATCAGTACCGAGCAACCCTATCACCAGGCTCACCAGGCCTGTTCCACCAAATATTATAACCGGCAATAAATAAGCCGGATCCTGGCCCTGAGCAAACCACAATACCAGCGATGCCAGGCCACAAAAAAGAACACCCATAACCACCAGGATTATCCGATGCGATGGTTTATATACAAAAGCATCTGAAGCCGACTCAAAAATATTCAGAACCGGTGAAAACAGACTTCGTAGTAATTTTTTCACTGATAGAGTTCTCAAAAATATTATTGCATCGGATCAGCACCCAATGTGCCAGTTAGTTCATCCAGGTAGCTAGCCTGTGATACCTGATGCAATTTTTGATTAGCTATTATTAACTGCTCAGATATTTTCAGACGCACTGCTTCGTCAGCATGGCTTTTACGTTCAAGAAAATCAGTCAGGTAATCAGTATGACGTTGCCACAGTGCAATATCTCGTTGCTGCTTTACTTCGAGACGTTTCCTGTACCAGTCCGACTCCAGCATTGACTCACGTGAGAACATGGCGCGGATTTCAGGGTGATGAACATCTTTACCTTCATATTCTCCTTTTGCCATGATTGTAATTAAAGCTTTCAGCGGTGGACAGGCCTGATTTATAGAACCATCATCCAGATAGGTACAGGCAACTTTCTGTTGTGCCTCAACTATATTGTTAATGCCATCGACAAAATCATCCATGTTCTGTGTTTCAGGACAGAGAATTTTTTCATCAAACACGGCGGATGGATTATCAAACATTTTCCCAAAGAAACCATGCACAAAAAGGCTGGTTATGCGATAGCCCAGGCGACTTGCCAACACCAACTGACCATTGTGTTCAAAATCTTCCAGCTTTTCTAACTGACCTTTCTCTATCAGATACTTCGGTCGTCTCTTTTCCGGTTTTAACTGTGCCCATATCTCAGGAACTATCAAGCTGATATCGTGGTTAACTTTGGTGTGTGGGCCAACATAACCAGCAGCACTGCTAAAACCTGAATAATCGGTCAAAATATAGGAAACCAGTGCATTATTTAAATCGGCGGTTGGCAACAAAGCGTTAAATGGACCCTTGGTTAAAGCGCCTTCAGATCCGGCACCCGTTGTGGAAGGTGATTTCCCGGTTAGACTACAGATAAAATCCATAAACAATTCCGGTAGCTCCTGATAATGAATCGGGTTGTAAACGGCCAGCGAACGGATACCCGCAGCGGCATCAGGCGGATTATTTCGACGCCCAGTTAACACTGCATCAACCGGAAAACAGATAGGATCATCCAGCCCGGCACGGCGGTGTAACCGGGCGCTGGTTTCAGCCAGATATAATTTAACAGGGTTTGCCAGATCAGAGCGCAACTGTAAATAGCGTGGATTCTTACTGGGCTCTCCATTCACCATCAGTGGATGCGCAGACGATACGGCTTTTTTACCCTGCTGCAGACTATCCAGTAATAACTCACGCATTGGTTGGGTGTATAAGTCAAACTCCACCTGATCTTCCGTGATTTCCTGTAACTGTTGCGGGGTCAGCGGTTGATAGTTGGCCAGAAAATTATCCGGCTGCGACATTTCCAGTTCAGTCTGTTTATCAAAACCTTTGATAACGGCGTCATCAGGCCGTTGAAAAAGCCGATACTCACAGTTCTTTACCAGCTTGACATTGGTATGCCTGTTATTTTCCGGCATGTTAACCAGTCTGTTGGCCGGGACCACCACGGATGCACTGATATCGTCTTCCATCTGCACTTTTTCTGCGACCACATAATCCTGTCGCATTTTATAGATGCGCCAGGCACCGGCATCATCAAACCCCACACGAAGATAAGACATCACCAGGTTTCTGTCGAAAAGCTTTAATTCATGTCCCTGTACGCCATCGACCATGTCGACGGTAAAATATTTTTTCCAGTCATTACCCCATTCTGCGCGGTAGAAGCGTTTAATCATAAACGCCAGCGCCTTAATAGGCCCCGGTATACTCTCAACCCATTCATTGTATTCAGGAATAAACTTTTCTTCGGAGGGTGTGAGCATTTTAATCATGGAGCCCAGACTTCTTCTCATACTAAGTGGTGATCGCGGAGGGTTATCGGTGTAATCCGGTTCAAACTCACTCTTATAACGGTTGGTATAATCATGATTGAATATGGCTTCGACCTGTTCCAGTGACTTGCACAGATCATTCACAAATAACGGGCCATAAATGACTGCATCATCAATAGCTTTAGAAATTTCTGATTTTCCACCCCCTGATACCGTACAGGGTTTGTGACAGAATGTGCCTTCGGCATCGGTACCCACGATTCTCCAGGAAGGCGCTTTCGGGTGTTTTTCCATCGCTATTTTGTATCCACTGGGGTGTACATATATTATCCCCGGTTTTAATTTTATCGTGGTGGTTCTATCTGCCTGAGTCCAGCTGACTGTTTGCTCATTCAGATCCATTTGCAGGTTTTCTGGCACATAGTAAATTTGCGGGAATTTCTTATCGATGGCATAGCCTTCATCCTGCAACTCCATCATATCGCCATATTTTTGCAGCACTTCAGAAAATTTATAGTCGGTATTTTTGGTGCGTGTATCACGGCCGAATTCTTCGCCATGATTATGTCTTGGAAAAGCCAGTGCACCACCGGAATGCTCTTCCTCGGCCATACCAAAAAGATTCGCTGCGTAACTGATCTGGGTTTTAACTTCTTTTTTACAATAACCAAAATAATTATCAGCCAGTATAGTAACGATAACGCCTTTCTTATCTCTTGCTGTTATTTTAAAAGGCTGGCCAGCATTGTATAATTCATCTTCCTGCTCCCAGCACATACCATCTTTTATCTGACGCTTAGTCGCATCCTTGATATTCGGCAGACCCAGATTTTTTTTCTTCATTGTAACCAGATGTGGAGCCAGAATGACGCAGCCGGTATGTCCGGTCCAGTGCTGAATATCCAGACCCGCATCATTTCCCGCCAGACTCGGGTTACCAGCATTACCAAAAATACTCTCCACAAAATCCAGATTGCTGGTTAATGTGCCGGGTGCAAAAAAACGGATCTCCATGGTTTTCTGTGCTTCTGTTTTCGTTGCATCGACGGAGGGAATTTCGGGACAAACGATGGGCCGTAATAGTATAGACACAAAACTACGAGCTTGAACCTGTTGTGCAGAAGTAAATGGTATCGTTAATAAATCTTCAGGTGGGTTTAAGGCTTCGTTTAACAGGTTTGCATAGGCAATTTTTGGCACCGCTTTTTTATCGCCAGGAATCGGTAAACCGCCTTCGGCGATATGAAAAGATCCTGCTGTAGTACGACGGTCTCGCGAAGTATTGTGTAACACACCTTGACTGACCCGGTGACTCTTTACAAATTCTGATTCGAAATAATCTTCACCTATAGGTAAAGATAACTCACGTGCAACGCCATGACGATCCAGAATTAAGGTATTGGATGGCAATACCGGTAATTTAATACAGCCACTATCCTGTAAATAATCATCCAGAAAGTCCTGAATTCGCTGATCAACAGGACAAAGATAGCGCGATAATAATCTTGTTTTTTCACGATAGCTTGTTAGCAGGTCATCAGCAACAGAGAAAAATTCATTATCACAGTCCAGTGATTCACAGGCCGGTAAACCGGAAGAATGTAGCTTCAGATTAATATACAGTTGTAAACGTTTCCTTTTTTCATTAGCTTTTTCCCTGCTATTGTCAGACATTAAACCAATTGATTTAGATAAATCCATACACAGATACCTTTGCAGTTTTCTCGGATTATATGAATCCAGATGAGATTTTGAAAAGTGCGCAATCTAACAGATATTGGTGTTTTTAGATAATCATGGTCAGCATGCACTAAAATATTATAATTGCACTTATATAGTGCTATTGGTTGTCGAAAGTCGTATTTCCATCTCATAATCATCCATCACAAAACCTCCACCAATATCTTCTATTTTTGCATTAATAATTTCAAAACCCATTTTTTGATAGGCTTTTAAGGCCTTAAAATTATCTTTATTTACGCTTAAAGTGATTACCTGTAGACCACCAGGACGAGCCAGCTGGATTAAAAACTGTATCGCCAGCTTTCCATAACCTTTTCCACGAAACGATGATTTCACATAAAGCTTACTTAAAAATAATTTTCCAGGAATAAACTTAATGGCTAAATAACCTAAATTTTCGTTTTGCTCCGAGATTAAATAATAATAGAAACCACTTTCTATTTGTTGAATGATCGCAACTTTAGATTGAAATTTATCCAGCATATATTCAACCTGGGCCAAACCAATAATTGACGTAAAATGTTCATGCCAGATTTCGATAGCCAAATCTCTTACTATTTGTATTTGCTCTATTTCTAAAACCTTCTGAAACTCTATTGCTGACATTGAGTATTTATCCTGAATGCGACTAATATCCCAAGTTTAGCCTGACAGGCTTATAAATTATCAAGGAATTCCCGGGCTTATTATTTCAACAATCCTCTGCATCATTCAGGTGCATTTCGCACTATTTAAGTGCGCCAGTTGAGAGTAATTATGTATTTAATAGTAAAATGTTAGTATGCGGATTTAATCCCATCTCCAAAATGGGCTGAAATACGCACTTAGCGCCATTTAGAGAACATGGCACTTTTATTGCTTATTAAATTTTTCAAACCGTATCAATATAGATTTAGTAACTATTAACCGAGGAAAACCAAATGAGTGGAAACCAAAGCCGCGCAGAAGCAGTTCATCAAATAACCAACCGTGAGCCTGTAAACGTCACTAAAACCGAATATCTCGGGGATATCTGGGCATCCGATGTATTTAACCTGAAAAGAATGGAATGGGCACTTTCTAAAAAGGCATATAAAGCGGTTAAGAATACCATTGAAACAGGCGAACCACTGGATATAGCAACTGCAGATGTTGTTGCCGCAGCAATGAAAGAATGGGCCATATCTAAAGGCGCCAAGTTTTTCTCACATATATTTTACCCTTTAACCAATGTGACAGCAGAAAAACACGACGGTTTTATTGTTACTGATTCATCCGGCAATGCAATTACCGAATTCAGTGGCAGTCTGTTAATCAAGGGTGAGCCTGATGGGTCATCTTTCCCTAATGGCAGCATTCGTATGACCAACGCTGCTCGTGGTTACACAGCATGGGATCCAACCAGTCCTGCTTACATCATGGAAACTCCCAATGGCGCTACACTGACTATTCCAAGTGTTTTCATGTCGTGGACTGGCGAATCTCTGGATAAAAAGATTCCTTTATTGCGTTCCAATAAGGCCATGAATAAAGCGGCTCAGAAAGTACTTAAGTTGATGGGCGAAACAGATATCGCCCCTCTTAATTCCAGTTGTGGTGCTGAGCAGGAATATTTTCTGGTTGATGCGAATTTTGCCAACAGTCGTCCTGACTTATTATTGACGGGTCGAACTCTATTTGGTGCTCCATCAGCCAAAGGCCAGGAATTTGATGATCATTACTTCGGTGCTATTCCAGAGCGTGTACAGGTTTTCATGCAGGATTTTGAAGATAAACTCTACAAATTAGGTATACCCGCTAAAACCCACCATAACGAAGTAGCTCCTGGACAATTTGAAATTGCTCCTTATTTTGAATCAGCCAATATTGCATCCGATCACCAGCAACTGTTAATGACCCAGTTAAAGAAAGCTGCAAAAAAACACGGTTTCATCTGTTTATTACATGAAAAACCATTTGCCGGCATCAATGGTTCAGGTAAACATGTAAACTGGTCAGTCGGTAACTCAACTCAGGGCAATTTACTAGACCCTGGAAGCACTCCGCACGATAATCTGAACTTCCTGCTATTCTGTGGTGCAGTGATTCGTGGTGTTCATATTCACGGTCCTTTACTGCGAGCTGTAGTTGCAACTGCAGGTAATGATCATCGTTTAGGTGCCAATGAAGCACCTCCAGCTATTTTATCTGTTTATCTTGGTGACCAGTTAGAAAAAGTTTATGCCGACATTCAGGAAGGTAAACTGACTGCTTCTGCTGCCGGTGGCTTAACAAAACTTGGGCTTTCTCAAATTCTTGATTTCGAGCGTGATCCCGGTGATCGTAACCGTACGTCTCCGTTTGCATTTACCGGAAACCGTTTCGAATTCCGTGCGGTTGGTTCAGCGCAATCAGTATCTGGCCCATTAGTTGCCATGAATACTATACTCGCAGACTCTCTGGAGTGGATTGCCGAAAAACTGCAAGCTGAACTTTCATCAGGAAAAGAAAAGGCCGCAGCTGTCATTTCAGTTCTACAAACATTAATGAAAGAACATGGCAACGCTGTATTCGGTGGAGATGGATATTCTTCAGAATGGCATATCAAGGCTGTTACAGAACGTGGTTTGAAAAACATTCCAACCACAGCTGACGCTTTACCTGCACTGCTCGGAGACTCAGTCAAAAAACTGTTTGAAACTACTGGTGTACTATCTCCAGTTGAACTGGAGAGTCGTTACGAAGTTTATTCAGAGCAATATATTTTGTCTATTCAGGTTGAAGCCAAGCTGATGGTCGAAATGGCTAAAACATTAATATATCCAGCTGCTTCGCATTATATGACAGGTCTCGCTGATGCTAATGCCAGCATGGCCAGTATGGATATAGAGCTGGATAGTTCTGTTGCAAAAACTGTTGCCACCGAGACAAATGCGATGATGACTGCTGTAACTAAACTAAACGCTGCTTTGAAGAAAGAAGATTTTGCTTCGACTGAAGAGCACATGAAATATTTTGCAACCGAAATCCTCAGCCTGATGAATGAAGTACGTATTCACGCTGATCTTCTTGAAGGTGAAGTAGCTGATGAATTATGGCCACTTCCCAAGTATCGTGAAATGCTATTTATTAAATAAATTAAGGTAATTTATTATTCACATTTAAGGCCGCAAATATGCGGCCTTTTTTTTGCACTAAGACTACTGGTAATATTCAAAACATTCATTTATATTTTTTATAGATACTGCCTCCGAAACTTCACTCTATGTGATATTAAGTAATGCTATTTGTTCATCTCCCTGTAAGACTCAGTAACCACAGGTTTATCCTTATAATGATTTAATATTTTATCTCCACAAAAAATTATTGATTAATGGCGATAGACAACCAAATTTAATAACTATTTTTATACTTAAACCAGAATTCAAACAGAGAAACTTTTCATGAAAATCGCCGTTTCCAGTGACCTGCCTTTACCCTTGTCAGCTGCTCTTCAAAATGTGCCAAAATCCGCTACCCTGGCCATAAATGAAAAAAGTAAACAATTACAGCTTGAAGGAAAGGACATAATTCGCCTGGGCCTGGGGCAATCTCCCTTCCCTGTTCCCGACATAATGACCCAAAACCTGAAAACTAACGCATCCGCAAAAGATTACATGGCCGTTCAAGGTTTTTTACCTTTACGTGAAGCTATTGCTTCATTTATCAATCGAACAGAATTACTCAACCGTACAGCTGAAAACATCATCATTGGACCTGGTAGTAAGGAATTATTATTTGGATTGCAGATGGTATTAAACTGCGACCTGATTTTACCAGCACCAAGTTGGGTATCCTACGAACCGCAGGCAAGACTATTAGGCAAAAAAGTACACTGGCTACCCTGTTCAGCCAAAGATGGATGGAAGTTAACCGCTCAGACTCTTGAAAAACATTGCCAGTCAAATTCCACTGAACAACAGTTACTCATTTTGAATAGTCCTAATAATCCAAGCGGAACCTGTTTTGCCGAAAACGAACTTAAAGCCCTGGCTGAGATAGCAGCGAAATATAAGCTAATTGTATTGTCAGATGAAATTTACAGTGAGCTACATTACCAGGGACTACATCAATCTATAGCCCGATATTATCCGCAAGGTACAATAATTAGTAATGGCATCAGCAAATGGGCCGGAGCAGGAGGATGGCGCCTTGGTTTTTTTAGTTTCCCAGAACGATTAAAGCAAGTTTTAGATTTAATGGTTGTATTAGCCAGTGAAACTTTTACTTCGGTGAGTGCTCCCATACAAATGGCATCTATATGTGCCTTTGAAGAATCACCGGAAATGCAAAATTATATTATTGCCTGTAGAAAAATTATGCAGTCTATTGGTAGCAATTTCAGCAGACTTTTAAACCAGCAGCAGATAGCTGTCGTTGAACCGGAAGGTGCATTCTATAACCTGGCTGATTTTTCTTCGTACAGGCAAAAACTTATGTCGAAAGGTATTAATAATGATTTAGAGCTCAGTCAAAAATTACTGGAAAACACCGGTGTAGCTGGATTACCAGGAAAAGACTTCGGCTTACAGCAAGGATTAATAATGAGACTGGCCTTTGTTGATTTTGATGGAAGTAAACTCCTGCAACAGGTTTTAAGCAATCCTGATACGACTCTGAATACAGAAACAGATGAACTTTGTCGACTTTTTTCTGCAGCTGAACGAATGGGTAACTGGTTACAGGATCTATAATTAACAGCCCACAAAAATAACCTGCTAAGCTCTTACTATATTATTTAAAATAGCACTGAAGAGTCATCAATAAAAACTGGATAATAGACCTCGAAAAGGATATCAGGAATTCTGATTTAGCCGAATTATTACTGGGTAGTTATCGTAATGATTGAAGTCAGGCGGATGTTAACACTAACACTTTAATATTTTACTGCAGGGCGGGAAAAGCTCGCCCTGGCATTTTAATACTCAAGCTCCATTAATTCACCTAAGCCCGGGGTCCATCCGAACTGCTTCATCTTTACCCGGTTACTCATCACCACTACCCCCTCTTCCTGCAACAAACCTGTCTGTAATTCAGCCTTTTTAGAACCTGCCTGAAACGCCAGTTGCCCGTTACTTTTCAAAATTCGAAACCAGGGTACAGACATTTCTTGCGGGGCATATTGCAACACTGCTCCAACCAGTCGAGCACGCCCAGGCAAACCGGCCAGATCTGCAACAAAACCATAGCTACTAACTTTACCCGCGGGCACCTTGCTAACTGTCTTCCAGATTTTTTGCGCGTTATGTAAATTAAATGCCATGTACTAGATTTATTTTTCCAACATATTAACTAATTAGTGAATTTGAGTTTAAATTTAAACCGGTTGTCTGTTATCTTATCAGCTGTTCTTATTTAAAATAGTTTAATCAAAATTATGCCTCACCCTATCAAACTTTTACTTACCTTTATTATCTTCACCCTGCTTTCGGCATGCGCAACCAACATTGCCGGACGTAAACAGGTTATGTTTGTATCCGAAAGTGATGCAATTGAGTCCTCAAAACAGGCTTATATCAATACACTTGAACCTTTTAAACTGAAGGGACAACTGGATAGTGAACCGGACATGGTAAATCGCGTCAATCGCATAACTTCAAAACTTATTACACAGGCTAAAATTATGCGTCCGGAAACAAAAAGCTGGGAATGGAGCATAAAAATAATAGATGATCCCAAGACTGTTAATGCCTGGTGCATGGCTGGCGGTAAAATGGCTATCTACACCGGTCTAATTAATCAATTAAGTGCTACAGATGATGAAATAGCCCAGGTAATGGGACATGAAATATCTCATGCTTTAGCAAACCACACTGCAGAACGTATGTCGGTGGCGATGGCCAGTGACCTGGCAGTAAACCTGTATAAATCTACTATTGGTGATTCGACAGGCACGACCTCTTTAGCTACCTCAGCAGCCCAGGTCGCAATTACATTACCTAACAGCAGAACTTCTGAATCAGAAGCTGATAAAATTGGCATCGAACTTGCCGCAAAAGCTGGCTACAACCCCAATGCTGCAGTTACTTTGTGGCAGAAAATGTCAAAAATTGGTGGGGGATCAGGCTTTGAATTTATGAGTACACATCCTTCACCAGAAAACAGGGAAAGTGCGTTAAAGAAGATGATTCCTAAAATGATGCCGTATTATCAGGCAGCAAAATAAAAAAACCGCCACTACTTTGTGAGTAGTGGCGGTTTCTGTTAAAACGCATTGCAGGGATGTAGAAGTTTATTAATCTGTAGTAGCTAATACATGATCTGACATAATCAATATATGAGTTTGATCAGATCCGACAATTACATTAGTCAGCTATGTCAAGAGGCTGTGTGAAAACTCGAAAATCTATAAAAAACTAAAATGAACTGCCACTTTAGGAATATATAGACACTTAATTTAGACTCTATTAACCACTTTATAACTGGTAATTAGTGAAATTTAGACAGTATTTTCCACAATACTTTTAGCTAAAATAGTTTTCACACACTCTGTCAAAAAACCAGTCATTCAAAAACAGAAAATTAGATCGTGGTGAATAATCACTA
>CALCSG010000344.1 GCA_937894085.1 uncultured Gammaproteobacteria bacterium
TGATAACCCGAAAGATAGCATGGCGATGACTTCATTAATCTCAGTGGCTAATGTAGAACCGCAGGTTGCCGAAACTCAACTGAAAAATTTATTGAGAGAGCAGCCGGAATCACCCTATATACATTTTGTACTGGGTAATATGTATGGCAGCCAGAATCGCTGGAACGAAGCGCAAACTGCCTATTTTGAAGCGCTACAAAAGATCCCGGATAATCCAAACTATGCCTACAATCTGGCTGTCAGCATGGAGCATCTGGGTAAACCATTAACGGCAATTGATTTCTACAAAAGAGCGCTGAAAAATAGTTCAAATGGACTCATAACTTTTGATAATCAACTGGTTATGCAGCGTATTGAGGTATTAGCTCAGTGAGAAGTGTGCAAAATGCCAATAAGCCCAAAAGACTGGGCGAAATACTGATCGATGAAGGCGTTATAACTCGTGATCAATTGCATATCGGGTTAACAGAACAAAAGAAAGTCGATCTTCCTTTAGGGAAATTACTGGTTAACCTGGGTTTCGCTACTGAAGCCATTATGCGCTCTGCGCTGGGTGAAGCGCTTGAGCAGGATAGTGTTGACCTGAGAAATGTTGTACCAGACCCTGAAGCAATAAAGCTTATAGACTCTGATACCGCTAGAAAGCACAAAGTCATACCGCTCAATTACGATGCTCAAAATGGCACTTTAACGATTGCCATGTCTGACACATTTAATCTGTTTACGCTGGATCGTATTAGAATACAGATTGGTCAGCATATAGAAATTAAACCGGTACTGGCGGGTGAAACTGAAGTATCCAACGCGATAGATCAATTCTACGGATATGAATTATCAATCGACGGTATTTTACGTGAAATAGAAACCGGTGAAGCTGATTACACCAACTATCAGGGCGATATTGAAGAATATAGCCAACCCCTGGTTCGACTGGTTGATGTTATGCTGGCCGATGCGGTTAAACGCGGCGCGTCAGATATTCACTTTGAGCCGGAAGAAAGCTTTCTGCGTATTCGTTATAGAATTGATGGTGTATTAAGACAAATAAGAAGTTTGCATAAAACCTACTGGTCTGCCATTGCTGTGCGTTTAAAAGTTATGTCGGATATGAATATAGCAGAAACCAGGGCACCACAGGACGGGCGTATTTCGAGGCTTATTATCGGTAGACAGATTGATTTTCGTGTTGCCTCTCAGCCCACCATTCACGGTGAGAATATCGTATTGCGTGTTCTGGACCGCGAAAAAGGGGTCATACCACTGGATCAGATGGAATTGCCGGAAGATTCGATGCGTAAGCTCAAAATAATGATGGCCAGACCGGAAGGCATGATCCTGGTCACCGGTCCAACCGGTAGTGGTAAAACCACAACCCTGTACTCGTTACTTAATCACGTGAGTACAGAGCAGGTTAATATTATGACGCTGGAAGATCCGGTGGAATATCCTTTTCCACTGATTCGTCAAACATCGGTCAGTGAAATGGCCGGCATGGATTTTTCCAACGGAATCAAGTCTTTAATGCGGCAGGATCCGGATATCATTCTGGTTGGTGAAATTCGCGACGAAGAAACGGCCGAAATGGCCTTTGGAGCCGCCATGACCGGGCACCAGGTTTATTCTACATTACATACCAATTCAGCGATTGGTGCTTTGCCCCGTTTACGTGATATAGGCATTATTTCAGAAATTATGGCGGGTAATATTATCGGTATTATTGCCCAGCGTCTGATTAGAAAGCTATGTAAGTACTGCAAGGAATCTTATATTCCAGATCAATACGAATTAGGGCTGTTAAATTATACGCAGACTACAGAACCGCTAAAACTATTTAAAGCCCGCGGTTGTAAAGCCTGTGACAATACCGGTTATAAAGGACGCATGGCATTGCTGGAAATTCTGAAAATGAATGCTGAGCTGGATGATCTGCTGGTGCAGGGCGCCACCGCAAAAGAAATAAAAAAAGAAGCCGATAAGCAGGGATTCCTGACATTGGCCGATGATGGGGTAAGACATGTTATTGCCGGCGTTACTACGATTGCAGAAATTTCTCGTGTAACCGATTTAACTGAACGTATGACTTAATCATGGCGTTATTTAAATATAAAGCAGTAGACAAATCGGGTAAAACGATCCAGGGCAGTCTGGATGCGAGCAATATAGCCGATCTTGAAATACGCCTCGAAAAAATGAACCTGGACCTGGTGACCAGTAAACAGAAGCAACCAGGAGCAGATATATTTGGTCGTAATAAAATAACCCGACGGGACTTAATTAATTTTAGTTTTCACCTGGAACAATTGTCGCGATCAGGAGTACCCATTCTCGAAGGATTGACTGACTTAAGAGAAGGTGAAGAAAACCCCGGCTTCAGGGATGTCATATCCAGTGTTATCGAAGCGATAGAAGGTGGTAGCTCGTTTTCACAGGCGCTTGCCATGTACCCGAAAGTGTTTGATGATGTATTTGTCAGCCTGATAAAGGTCGGTGAACGCAGTGGACAGATGACAACCGTGCTGGTGGATATAACAGAAACCCTGAAATGGCAGGATGAAATTATTTCTAAAGCCCGCAAAGCGGTGACTTATCCGCTTGTGATTGGAACCTTAATCTTCGCGGTTATCATGTTTTTAATGATATTTGTAGTACCCGACATAATGAGTGCAATAGTCGGCCTGGGCGGTGAAATACCTTTTCATTCACGAGCATTGATGGCGACATCACAGTTTCTGGTAAATTACTGGTATGTGGTGCTTATGACCCCCTTCATTTTGTTTTTTATAGTACGCCATTATTATAATTCGAATGATAAGTTTCAATTTAAAATGGATGGGGTGTTTCTTAAAGTCTGGTTATTTGGCGAAATCAGTGAAAAAATTAAAATTTCCCGCTTCACCCGTTATTTTGCGCTGATGTTTGCATCAGGGATTACGGTACTTGATGCTATAAAGTTGAGTAGAACTGTGGTCAGTAATAAAGTACTTGAAGATGGTATTGACCGGGCCTGGATACAAATATCGGAAGGCGGTAGTATCAGTGAAAGCTTTCAGAATATCGGCATATTTCCACCTCTGGTAATACGCATGTTAAGAGTTGGTGAATCAACCGGACGTATGGATGAATCGTTGAAAAATGTCAGTTATTTTTTTGAAAGAGATATCAATGACAAAATGGACACCATGGAACCTGTATTGCAGACAGCATTGCTGGCGACAATCGGCCTGGTTGTTCTATGGTTAATTGTGTCCGTATTCGGACCCATGTACGACACCATCAGTACTATTGATTTTTAACGGGTAATTTTTAGCAGCCAATACAGGCCAAACTATAAGACATTATGAAAAGAATACTCTACTTTACAGGATACAGAATGGTAGCTCAGGAATGGGATGGCCGTAAACTGAATAGTAGTGTGTATTTTGAGCCGGATGAACAGGGACTGGACCTGTTTAATGCATACCTGTCCTCATTGAAACATGCCCCTGTCCGGTTATTACTAGATTTAATTGAAGAAGAATTTCGGCAGATTGTTATACCCTTTTTAAGAGGCCCGGATAGAACCGGCATTATTGATCGAAATTTTGCCAAATTCTTCAGAAATTCGAGTTATCGATACGCTTTATCCCAGGCTGTTTTAAAAAAGGGACGGAGAAAAGAAGAAAAGCTTTTATTGATGGGCTTAACTAACCAGGAATTATTAAAACCCTGGCTGAATATTTTAGATGAAACAAAAACGCCTCTATCAGGTATTTTAAGTTTACCGCTGGTTAGTGAAGACCTCGTTGCTGATTTTAAATCAGAAAATAACTGCGTAATCCTGGTAAGTCAGCAAGTTCCCAGTAATCTGCGCCAGTCAGTTTTTTTAAATGGAAAGCCGATACTTAGTCGACTGGTACCCATAGCCAGCTTTTACCAGGGAAATTACGCGAGTGATGTAATTCGTGATATTGAGGGTACTCAACGTTACCTGGTCAGCCAGCGCATAATCGATCGTAATGATACTATTTCGGTGCAGATATTATGTAACGAAAGACACCTCGAAAGCCTGAAAACAAAGACTGATGAAGATCCGGTATTTGATTACAACGTGCAGGATGTCAATGACTTTATAAAAATAGAAAAGCTGGAATTGAATGATGAACAGGATTTCAGCTCGGTATTATTCTGTCATCAGGCGACTAAAAAACCTTACGCAAACCATTATGCCCGCCACCAGGAAAGAAAATATTTTTACCATCACCTGGTCTCTATGGGTACTAAAGTCACCAGCGTAGCCTTGCTGGCTATCAGTGTCGGTCTGCTAGCGGTTTTTATAGGGAAAGGTTTTTTGTACGAATCGTCGGTAAACGAAATGAAGCAGCTGGAACAAAAGTATAAATTAAAATTTACCCAGCTAAATGAGTTGAAAATTGATGAGGATATCAGTACCAGCAATATGAAAAATGTGGTGCAGACGGTAGAAAAGTTGAAACAGAGCTACTTATTTTCTCCACAACAGATGATGGCTATGGTCAGTCAGGATATTGCATTATTTAATGAAATGAGAGTGAATAGCCTGGAATGGGTTTTAGCCAGTTCTGCGAACGCCACTAGTGCCGACTCCCAGGTTGAAAAAAATATGGATACTCGCAGTCGAAGAAACCGGCGTAGTAATAGTGTGATAGCGAAAAAATTATTTGAAATAGTCAATATAAAGGGTGAACTGCTTAATTTTGATGGCGATTATCGTTATGCGTTAAGCCTGATCAATGATTTTGAAGACACCATGAAAGTGTCGAATAAGTATGATGTCGTACAGATAACCGAGCGACCGCTGAATATTGATTCGAATGAAAGACTGTCTGGTGATGTCAGCAACAAAGTTAACAATAAAACCGATAATAAAAATGCCGATTTTTCTTTTCGTGTGGTCAGAGAGGTTAAGCTGAGTGGAAAATAAAATTGATATTCAGTTTCTCAAACGACCATTGATTTTTTTTGCGATTTCACTGGTTCTATCTCTCGTATTTATTGTTCTGGGCTGGCAGTTTCAAAATTCAAAAAACGCGGAGTATATCCAGGCGAAATCGTCATTAAGCAGTTCTCATCGAGTTTATAAGCAACTCGTGGAAGATCTGGACTTACTGGATCAATATAAAAAAGCGTATAAAGAATACAAAAAAACCGGTCTGATCGGGCCTGAAAGAAGGCTCAGCTGGATAGAAACACTGGAAGCAGTGAACGATGTGCTTAAATTACCCAGGCTAACCTACGCATTACAGCCCCAGCAGGAATTTAGTCGGCCCGGTTTAAAGGTAGAGAGAAACATTGTTATAGGCAGTACACCGATGGATTTAACAATTGACCTGTTACATGAGGAAGACCTGTTTGCAGTATTTGAAGGCATTGCCGGAAATATCAATAACCTGTTCAGTATTGATAGTTGCAGGATAACAAGAATGGGAAAAGGCGATTCGGTATTAAGCACAAAGAGTGCAAATTTAACCTCTAAATGTCTAATGAGATGGATTACAGTCGATGTGCAAAATAAATAAAGTAATACAAATTTTCATTACAGTAAGTTTGTTTGCGTCGGCAAATGCTCAGGCACAAACGGATAATGCTGAAATATATACCCTGTTTACCACTCAGCAGGAGCGTGAACTGATTAACACCAACAGGTATAAAACGGATAAAATTGATCAGCCAGTAAATAATACGGTAGAGACGAAAATTGACACCCCGCAACAGGCTGAAAAAATCGAACAGAAAAAAGAAATGCTGTCCATAACACTAACCGGTTTCACCATTACACAAAGTGGTCAGAATGTAGCCTGGCTTAATGGCAAACCGTATGAAAATGGCAGTGAGCTGGCAGACGGTTCAAAAGTTTATATCACTTCAAAAGTAAAATCGCAGGTTCAAATTAAAACACCTGATGGAAAATATCATACTGTGACAACGGGTGAAGCTGCGGAGCTGTCCTATTTTATGCCTGGCGAAGGGTGATCAGTCATGACATCAAAACAGAATCAGGGTGGTTTTGCTTTGTTGTTGTTTATGATTGTAGTCATTGGGTTTGCAATCTTGGGTACTTCAAGTTTATTAACTTCTACAATTGATCAGAAAACTGATCAAAGGAGAATGAAAACTCAAAAGGTATTGCAGGAAGCTAAAGAGGCATTGTTGATGTTTACCTATAATTACCCACAATTTAACTTGGAAGGACCAGGCAGATTACCCTGTCCAGATGTTAATAATAACGGTTTGTCCGGTGCTCTTACTTTGCCTTTGTGTCAGTCTGTTGGTCGATTTCCTTGGAATGACCCAAATTTGAACTTTTATGATGCAAGGGATGCCGATAATGAGCGGTTATGGTATGCAGTTTCAGATAACTTTTATAATTTAGGTGGAGGACCAATAATTAATTCAGGTAGCTCAGGCACTATTACAATATTCGATCAAACCGGAGCAATGCTTTATGATGGTACGGTATCAGGCATAGCTGCAGTTATCATAGCTCCAGGATCAGCGATTAATGGACAGGATCGAAGTATTGCCAACGGTGATGACCCGTTTGATGATGATCCAGATGATGACCCTGGCATAATTACAGCATCAAATTATCTCGATAGTTTTAACGGATTTGATAACAGCTCTTTCGTTAATGGTAGTAATATCAATTCAGATGGTTTCATTCTGGGGCCAGTTTATGATGCGGCTCAGAATTTTATAACCGTTAACGATCAGATGGTAATTATTACGGCGGAAGAAATCGTTGCTATGGCTGAAAAAGCAACTCTACAAGCCTATCGTGATGCATTGAATGACTATGTTAATCGTCCTGGGTTTGGGCGATACCCCTGGCTGGATCCATATGACAGTTCAGACGGATTGACCACTTTTGATGCGGAAGTTACTTCCGCAGCACCAGCCCCCGTGATTGGTAGACTGCCATCAATTTTCTCAAGTTATTTTACGGCAGATGGGGTTGTAAGTGCAGCCATTAAAACTGATTTAAATTTTGTAATGAATATCGATGGGTTTCCTGTTCAAGGTTCGGTGCCTGCTTCAGTTTTACCCGATGTTTTTTTCAATGCGGCTGGTGATTTATCGACTTCTTTTGATAATGGATTTAGCTTTAAGAGTTATGCCTGGGATGGTCGAACAGGTATGGCAGATCCGAATTCGCCAAATGATGGTGTATGGGAGTTATGTTCGGGTAATATTAGTTCAATAACAGGGGTCCAGGAGGATGATTGTAATCGTAAAACGGATGGTACATTTAAAACAGCATCAGATAGTAATTTAACTCAGAGCGATGTATGGCTAAAAGTTCGAGAAATAACGGTAACCTTTATTGATGGAGGCTCACCATTTGAGATTCCACTGGCAAATAGAACCGCAGCTCCACTAGTTTATGTGCCACCTGATGGAGCTAATCATGCTTTTGTTACCTCTCAATATAATAATTCTCCAGCATTTTTCTCAGTGACTTATGAACAGGATAATGTCTTTATGTCGAACTTTAGTCTTCAGAGTTCGGGCACGATGATATTCAATGGAGGGGATACCTTTTCAGTCAGTATGTTTTACTATCCTGAGTTACCTAATTGGTCATTGACTAATGGCTGGCATGATAATTTGCAGCTGGCTTATTCTTCTGCTGTTCAACCTGGAGGGGATGGAATATGCAGTACTGGAGTAGATGACTGCCTGACTCTGTTAAACTCTCCTGGGATTGTGAATGATAAATTAGCATTATTGATTCTTTCTGGAATAGATAATGATGGTGATGCTGATGTTGGATTGGTCGACAATGGGGGTGGACCACAATTTTTTAGTGATGACCTGAATGATATTTTTGAAGGTGAAAATAATACTCTGGATTTAACGTTTGACCAACGGCCCGTAACTGGTAATGACATTGTTTTACTTTTGGAATAAATATCATGAAGTCATGCATTAAAGTTCAATCAGGTTTTACATTAATCGAAGTAGCCATAGTGTTGATAATAGTATCAATACTATTGGGCTATACCTTTGCAATGATCCCGATCCAGCAGGATTTAAAGCAATACCAGAAAGCCGATGCCGAAATGAATGAAATCATTCATCAACTGGTTGCATTTGCCCAGGTAAATGGTCGTTTGCCTTGCCCAGATTCAGCTGCTGGTGCAAATGGACTAGAAGATACGGTTGATCTGTTTGATAATGCTGATGGAAATATTGTTGGTGCTGATACTGTTATTGATGGCTGTTTGGCTTATTTTGGCTTTCTACCACGGGCCACGCTAGGCATGAATGGCAGGGTAGATGGGCAAGGTAGACTGCTAGATCCATGGGGTGAGCCTTACGGCTATCACGTATCAGATATTATCGGTGCCAATCAGATAGTAGACCTGGTATCACCAAACGGAATACGAGAGGAAGGATTGTCAAATGTAGTGCCTGATCTTGTTGTTTGTGATGATAGTGATAATTCATCAGCTGCAAATATTACTTGTACTGGAGTTGGTCCTGATGGGGTCAGTGCTAATGATGTGGTGACAGGGATTGCCGCTATTGTAATATCTGCAGGTAAAGATAGAGGTAAAATTGCTTCCAATATTCAGGGTGAAAATCGGGATGATTTTGATGATGGGACAAATGACAAAGTCTATACTTCTTCTACTAGGAGTGAAGCACAAAATGCTGAGTATGATGATGTAATTAAATGGGTTTCTCCTAATTTATTATTCTCAAAAATGATAGAAGCGGGTCAATTGCCTTAGTAAGTTAGATGCGCATCAGTGACTTTGAAAAACAGCAATTTGTACAAATAGGCCATCAATACTTCGGGTCAACTGCAGATATTTACCTGTTTGGAAGTCGGGTCGATGACAATAAAAAAGGCGGGGATATCGATCTCTACATAGAATCCACTATGCCGGTGGATATGGAAAGTAAGTTAAAGTTTTTGATGGAAATAGAGCGAAAGGTGACGACTCGAAAAGTCGATGTAGTGATTAAATCACCGCAAAGCAAAGACCGGGAGATTTTTGCAACAGCTAAAAAAACGGGACTTTTACTGTGTTGAACGAATCCATCAATACAGTAAAGCTGCACTTTAACAGAGCAAGTAATTATTATAATGAGGTTCTGGGCTATACACTGTCAGAAGAAATATTTGAAGATAAAGACAAGGTTAAAACCATTGACGCTTTTATTTTTCGCTTTATCAAATTACAGGACTTTATGAGTGAAAAGCTTTTCAGGCGATTTCTGGAGTCGGTTGGAGAATATAAGGACTCGATGTCATTACTAGATGTGCTGGATAAACTGGAAAAGCTTGAAATTATTGATAATGCGGATTTGTGGATAGTGTTAAGAAAGCTTAGAAATCAGTTAACACACGAATACCCAGATAATCAGCAAGAGATGTTGGCGGGAATAGAAATGGCAGTCGGTTATTTTGAGAGTATTGGCCAGATATTGAAAACAATCATAACCTACAGTCAGAATAATAAACTTGTCTAACGGCCCCTGAGTTCCGGCATGTTGTTTATTTAAAAAGTTGTCTCTAGCAAAGCCGCAAAGGATTAAGCCAATCAATAACCCTGTTTTCTTTGCGCCTCTGCGTCGCTGCGAGAGATTATGTTTTTTCAAGATTAAAAATTTACTCACGCAAAGCCGCGAAGAACGCAAAGGTAAAGACAATTAAGGATTATTAAGCTAATGGAGGCAGGGGTCGGAGTCGAGCTGCTATTGACTTAGCTTCTGGTTGTTAGTTGATGCTTCTGATGCAGTCAAACTGATATTGATCTCATTCGACTCCGACCCAAGTTATCAAAAGTTTTCTCTCGCAAAGCCGCGAAGAACGCAAAGGTAAAGATAGTTAAGGATTATTAAACCAATAAATAATCTCGTTTTTCTCTGCGCGCCCTGTGTCTCTGCGAGAGATTATATTTTCAGGGTTAAAAGTTTACTCTCGCAAAGCCGCGAAGAACGCAGAGGTAAATGATGGTATGGAAATAAGTTTTCTCAAAATGATAGCAATAATTAAGTGATACTTATCCAATCGCCTTTTTACCTGTCTTTCTTCGTGCTCTCCGTGCCTTCGTGGTGAATATCTTTTGACTTTTGTGGTTTAAATAACATTGCATGACCCACCTGATAAGGATAAGCTTGTTTGTACCCCTATAATTTACGAGTAGCCCCTAGATATCATGGATAAAATCCGCCATATTGCGGCTAAAGCAGAAAAGTTGTTAGGTATGTTTCCGGTGGTAGCCATTATCGGTTCGCGCCAGTGCGGTAAGTCGACCCTGGTTAAACAGCTTCGTCCCGACTGGAAATATTACGATCTTGAAAGTCCTGACGATTATCAATTAATTAGCAGCGACCCGCTTGCTTTTTTCTTAATGAATTCTGGTAATGTCATTATTGATGAAGCTCAGCAGTTTCCTGAGATTTATCAGGTTTTAAGAGGTGTCATCGATGCTGACAGAAAAGCTAAAGGACGCTTTCTGCTGACCGGGTCGAGTTCTCCGGATATTGTTAAAGGTATTACTGAAAGCCTGGCTGGTCGCATAGCAACAATTGAAATGTCTCCCTTTAAGCAGAGTGAGTTATTTGATAAGCCACTGTCTGAATGTTACTCGCTGATCACAGAGGGTGTTCAACATTTAAATGAGTTTATAGCGCTGGAAACACCGTTAAATCTTGAGAAGAGTATGCTGCTATGGTTTAGGGGGGGGGTATCCTGAACCGCTGATTGAAGCTGAAAATAATGATGTTTATTATAAACAGTGGATGGAGAATTATATTTCCGATTATGTTAATCGAGATATTAGAAGTTTGTTTCCAAGGCTGAATATCTTTAATTTTCGACGTTTTCTTAGCTTGTTGGCGCAATATTCAGGGCATCAGCTGAATATGAGCAACATGGCCCGGGCTCTTGAGATTAGCGTTTCAACCGTAAAAGATTATCTGGATATCATTCATCAAACTTTTTTGTGGCGAAACCTGGAGCCGTTTACCGGTAATCGTCTAAAGAAAGTACAGAAGAGTAATAAAGGGTTATTCAGGGATCAGGGTATCTTACACCAGTTGCTAAAAATCAAAAACATCGATCAATTGTTGCTACACCCGGTGGCCGGATTTTCTTTTGAGAGTTTTGTCATTGAAGAGCTTATACGCGGTTTGCAGGCAACTATGGCAACGGGTCTGGAATATAGTTACTATCGAACTGTTGATAAATCAGAAGTTGATTTAGTTATTGAGGGTGATTTCGGGTTTTGCCCGGTAGAAATAAAGTTGAATTCTGTTGTTCAGAGGAACTCATTACGCGGGCTTGAAAACTTTATTAAGGATACTCAAAGTCAGTATGGAATAGTCGTCAACAGGGGGAAACGAATCGAGCTTTTAACGGAGAATATAGTTCAAATACCAGTCAATTATTTATAATATTTTGAAGCTGATAGCTGATAGCTGATAGCTGATAGCCGATAGCCGATAGCCGATAGCCGATAGCCGATAGCTGATAGCTGATAGCCGATAGCTGATAGCTGATAGCTGATAGCTGATAGCTGAAGAGCAATACTTGTGCATTTTAATTTCACCAGGACGCACGAAACGCACGAAAGCAAATCATTGTGTGGCAGTAAGCGTTTTTAAAATGGATACAGTAACTGACAATACCTGATTACCTTTATTTTCATCTTCAGAATAAAGTCCACCCGCAAAGCCGCAAAGAACGCAGAGGTGAGCCAATTAAGGATTATAAAGCCGATAAATAACCCTGTTTTCTCTGCGCGCCCTGCGACTCAGCGAGAGATGATGTTTTCTCAAGATTAAAAGTTATCTCTCGCAAAGCCGCAAAGAACGCAAAGGTAAA
>CALCSG010000345.1 GCA_937894085.1 uncultured Gammaproteobacteria bacterium
TTATTTGGCGTACCACAAACCGCAAAGTACCATCCGGAAATCGATACCGGAATTCATGTCATGATGGTATTAAAGAAAGCAGCTGAATTAAACTACGACAATGAAATCAGGTTTGCCGCATTAACCCACGATCTGGGTAAAGCCAATACACCCGCTAATATACTTCCCTCTCATCACGGGCATGAACAACGCGGGGTAAAGCTGACAAAACAGTTCTGCAAAAAATGGCGCGTACCTAAATCGACAACAGAGCTGGCGTTAATGACCTGTGAATACCACACCCATATCCACCGTGCTTACGAACTAAAGGCTTCGACACTACTAAAACTGTTTATACAGACAGACTGTTTTCGTCGCCCGCAACGATTCAAACAAATGACCCAGGCCTGTATTGCCGATGTACGTGGTCGCAGCACTTTTGAAAACAGCCCATATCCGCAGGCGGCATATGTGAATCGACTGGTAGAAAAACTCAATGCACTGGATATATCCCCTGTTTTAAACTCAGGTAAAAAAGGCAAGGAAATCGGCCAGGCAATTTACGAATACCGATTACAGTACCTTAAAAGCATTCTCGAAAAGGAACCTGATTGAGCAAAACATCCATGAACAACAGCCTCTCTCTTAATCAGTATATGCGGTTAATAATTAGTGCTTTATTGATCATATTTTCGCAAAATTCATTTTCTCAGGAAGAGCAGAAAGATTCTGAATCTGCTGTGGTTATAGAAGAAAAAGTTGACCCTATCGTCAGTACGCTGGAAACACTGGATTCTTTCGTAACGCTGCAAAATCGCCTGCAAAAAGATATCAGGACATTAAATAAACAGATCAAGGCTGCCCAAACAGAGCAGGAAAAGGCAGACCTTGTTTTACAACTGAACAAACTGAAAGAAGATTTAAGTAATACCAGTCAACATATGCGTGAAATTTCTGCAGGTATCGATATTTCCGGCTTACAACCGCAACAGGAAGCTGCTTTTAATTTCCAGCAAGAACTGTTTTCTCTACTGAAACCCGCAATCGATGAAATGAAGGCTATGACCTCTCAGGTTCGTCAAAAATCAGAACTGAAAGAAAACATTAGTTCTCTTAAAGCTCGCCTGGAAGTGATTGAACAGGCCATAGGTCATGTCGACTTACTGGAAAAACAGACTAAAAGTAAAAGTTTACGCCGTGCACTTCAGGAAATAAAAAGCAACTGGGAGAAAAACCTTTCTCTATCGCAAAGTGAATTACAGGCAGGTCAGTTACAACTGGAAAAACTACTCGCGGCAGAAATTGAACAGGCTAAATCTTCAGAGAATTATCTTAAAGTATTTTTTCAAAAACGCGGACTGTATCTAAGCGAAGTGGTTTTGCTCATTCTCGCTATCATACTGCTATCCAAAATCAGTCTTAATTTAATGCAAAAACATTTACCGGGGTTCAGGGCAGAACACCGAAGTTTTCGCATCCGCCTGATCGAGCTGTTACATCGTCTGGTCACTTTGCTGTTAATTATTCTGGGGCCAATGGTGGTTTTCTATGTGGTCGAAGACTGGGTCCTGTTTAGTCTGGGCATTCTGATTCTGTTTGGTGCCGCCTGGACCTTGCGACAGGCCATACCCCGATACTGGCAACAGATTTACCTGTTCCTTAATATCGGTTCAGTACGTGAAGGTGAACGCATGCTACTGCAGGGTCTTCCCTGGAGAGTACAGAGAATAAACATGTATAGCATCCTGGAAAACCGGGTGGCGGGAATACAATTACGCCTGCCTATCACCGATCTGGTTGGCCAGAACTCACGCCCTGTGGCACCCGATGAACCCTGGTTTCCGTGTAAAAAGAATGACTGGGTGCTATTAGGGGATGGTACACGCGGAAAAGTCACTGGAATATCACTCGAAATGGTACAGCTTATTCAACGTGGTGGTGTTAAAAAAACCTATCAAACGGCTGATTTTCTGGCCAATACGCCACACAATCTTTCTACCAATTTCCGTCTTAAGGAAACATTTGGTATCAGCTATAACCTGCAACAACAGAGCACCGGCAAAATTCTGGAAACCCTGTATCAATATATTCAGCAACAAGCAGAGCAGGAAGGCTATAAGGAAAAACTGCTCAACCTCAGGGTGGAATTTGAATCCGCCGCTGAATCTTCTCTAAACCTGGTGGTAATTGCTGACTTCGATGGCGAACTGGCAGAACTGTACAACAGGCTACGTAGAGCAATTCAACGCTGGTGTGTGGATGCCTGCACTGAAAATAACTGGGAAATCCCATTTCCTCAACGAACTATACACATGATAAAAAATGATACGTTAGAATAATAAAACTGCAATCACGCGCTATCTCAAACAGAAATCACATGCTAGAATGAATTACATAAATTTAACATTAGTAATTCACTCGAGGCATTATAATGCGCAGCACAATTACCTCCAGAGGACAAACGGTGATTCCAGCAGAGATAAGACATAAGCTGAATCTCTCTCAATCTGACAGGCTTGAATGGATTTTAGATGGAAATACTTTACGAGTCATTCCAGTAAAGAAAGATGCTATTGCAAGCTTTAGAGGACAAGGTAAAGGCGGCGCTGTAAATCGTCTACTGGCTGACAGAAAAGATGATCTCAACTGCGAATGAAGGCATATTTATTTGATACCTCAGCTCTTCTTACCTTAAGAGACGACGAGGAAGGAGCCCAGACAGTTGCGGATATTCTGATTCAGGCACAAAATAATGAAGCAAAATGTTTTGCCTGTTTTATCTCCCAAATGGAAATATTCTACCGTGTATGGAAAGATGAAGGAGAACAGGCTGGGCGAATAGCTTATGAAATGGTTCAGTCACTCCCCATCACATGGCAACATGAAAACAGGGAGTTACTAGAGTTATCAGCAAAAATGAAAGCGCAAAATAGTTTATCTCTAGCCGACGCCTGGATATCGGCTAGCGCCATATTGAGCAATGCAATTCTTGTACATAAAGACCCTGAATTTAAATCTATTGACTGCCAGCAGTTAGTACTTCCATATAAGTAACTCGCTACTCAGCAAGTAGTCTGAATCAAGTTCAACTATAAAAATTGAATCCAAAATTTTAACTACCCATAAAAACTGAATGACTGTTTGCAATAAATTCCCTGCTCTCCTGTAACAGGACTTCCAGCATTGATATCGGTACAGAGTTAGATTGCAGCAACGCCACACCACGCATTATCAATGCCGCCTGCGTCTCATCGAGCCAGCCCTTTGGTATCGCTTCGCTATAAACCCACACTCCAGCCTGATCAATATTTATAGACTGTGTTTTATTTGCACGCACTGCGGCAACTGCTAGCAACGCGGAAACTATCAAATCCAGTGCAGGACCACCAATCTCCTGTTGCAACAGATTTTCTGCCGCATGCAGCCGTTCTCTGGCAAAAGCGATTAGTCGAGGCTCAGCCGGTTCCCTCTCAGCTTCATTTACATCAAAATACACCGGCTCGTCGGCTTCGGAAAACCCAACACCCAATCTGCGCAGGCTTTTCAGACTAACCGGATCAATCAAT
>CALCSG010000346.1 GCA_937894085.1 uncultured Gammaproteobacteria bacterium
CTGACCACTGCCCGATAAATTCCATGGTGGCTCCGGCAAACACCTTAGTCTGGTGTACGGTAACCGTTACCTGACTTTCTGGGCTATTGAATGGATTGACACGTAGTACCGACCAACCGGTAGACTCACTATGATAGGTTACGCGATTAACGATGCCCGTGACTTTCTCTTCAATCTCTCTCACTTAGCCACCTCGCTCTGAGACCCGCTTCCAGAAGCTATGTTTACGCCCGTGTTCTTGGCGTACCAGAAGTTGATACTGTTGGTGAGTAAGGTAGGATTGGAAATAAACTGTGATAGCTGATAGGCGTACCCGTCAACAGAACGCCAATCATAAAACGCACCATTGCAAAGTTCATCCAGCTGAACTTCAAATCTATCGAGGTTTTCTATTCTGGATGAGGTGATATAGTCGATTCTGTCTGCTGCAGTCTGACTATGTTCGGCCAATTTCATTAGCTCTTCAGCCAGTCTCTCTGCACCCAGATTGATCAAGGTTTGTATATTGTTCATAAGCTCAAGAGATTGTATACAACCAGTCCAGCAGCACCTTAATCTGCTTTGACGCCTTACTGTTTGACTGGTACTCAGTAACACCCTGTCCGTAATTAAGCGCATCAGTAAAGGCTTCCAGACGTGTTATATGGACAGGCGATACAGGAGTTCCTGAGTCATTGAGCACCTGATAAACCTGAGCAGTTTTAAATGATATTTGACCCACAGGGTCTGGAGTGCAGGAATTCAGTACTACTGAAAAAGGCTGATGAATTTTTTCTATGTTCTTGGGTAAAGTACATATATCTGTAAATCGAGGGGAAGTAGGAAGGATTGTATAGTCTGCTAATCTTGTTATCTGATCAGTATCATCATTGAGGTAAGGTGGGCAATCCAGTATTAATAAATCAAAACCTTCATCCGTAGCCTGCTGATGTAAATCTGTGATATCAGATACTTTAGCTGTAACAACAAGTGGATGTTTATCAGTTCTAATACTAGCCCGCTCTGCTACTGTTGATGAATGGTTATCCAAATCTACTAATAATGTATCCCGACCTTCAGACTGTGCTTGAACGGCAAGATGGATAGACAGAGTTGATTTGCCTGTACCTCCTTTGTGGGAGACAACTACTAGTGTTTTCATGAATAAATCTTTAAGAAAAGTTTTTTTGATTATGAAAGAAGAAGCCTATCATTTCTGGTTGTTATGAATAACCAAAAGTATCGATGATGAATTAAAGTAAGACCTATTGAAGTAAGACCTATTGACTTATATCCCATCTGACATAATCCAAGATAAGTTTGGACTAAACCTGACAAAACTGCCATTGCTTTGTGTATAGCAATTGGCTGGAGTGTGCTATTTATAGTCGTTCAAGATTGTCTACCGAAACAGGAATCAATGGACTAAGCGGTGTTGTATTACATCGAATATTGATCCAAATTCAGGCTTAATTTGCATTTTACTATGAGCCGTCTAATTTAAATAGAGTGCTGGTACAGTTACGATTTTTACGAAATATAGTGGGTAAATTTTCAGTGTAAATTAACACATAGAACTCTGGTCACACCCGACCGTCACTGGAAAAGTCTGCAAGAAGAAAAACGCAGAGCCATGACCTTGGTCCAACGGTAGAAAAGGGTGTTCAACATTGATGTAGAAACCTGTGTAAAATGCAGAAGTTCCGTCAAGGTGATCGCTTGTATCGACGATCAACCAGTGATCGATAAAATCTTGTCTCATCTTGAGAATAAAGGTGAGTCGCCTTCAGCGCCTGATAGCTGCGTTGGCTCGAAAATATGGGATAAGCAGGGGTATTTGTACCAGCTAATGAAAGATGCTGCATAAATATAAAGTATAGTAGCTCAGACTTGATCTAAAAGACACCCTGAAAACGGGTTCAGTTATATCAAGTCTGAGCTACTTCAAAGTAGGCTTTAATTATTTTTAAAGAGTTTTCACTCTCGCAGAAAGGGAGCTCTCTAACCCAGTTCTTTCTATATACTGTTTAATCTTTAATGTCCTTTGTAAATACAAATATGACAGTTAAAATTTGAAAAGATATAGCTAATAACATAGTAATTGTTATCCAGAATTGAATCCTGTCCTTTTTAGATGTGAGTTCAATCAAGGTGTTAGAAGTTTTGAAAAAGTTTTCGAGGGTTCGTTGACCTATTTTTGAGTATAGATTTGAGAAACTGGTTAGAGAAGAACGTTCTTTTTCAGTTTTTGTTAAACTCTCTTCCGTAACGCCATACGTGCTTTCCAAAATACTTTCCATATCTTCTTCTACATCTTCCGGCAGGAATGCGCCATCCAAATCATCGCCAGAACGAATTGACATAATTATCATAAAGTCTTCGAGTGACATGCTGTAAGAGGCAGCTAATAGCATTTTCACACTATCTGATAGAACAAATGACGGTGAAGTAAATAGAGTGGGGTAGTGCCCTTCGCTATCTATGCTTTCTAAATCGGCAAGAAGCATTTGTGCTTGATTTATAAATATATTTGACATGGGTAGGGAAGCAGATCTTGCGATTTGAATTGTTTCTAATTTGCTAATCTCATTGTTCGTATCCTCTTTTTGGGCTTGTAAAACTAGCAGTATGATTGATTGCATTACGATTGTGAATACAGTAGCCATAAAGGCTCCTTTGAGCAGCATTTTGTTCATTGTTTATCCTAATATTAATTGTGAGTTTTAGCTGAAAGTAACTTTAGTAATTTATTTGTCTGTAGATTTAGCCTCTCTATCAGCCTCCCCATTTTCTATTTGAGTCTGAATCTCATTGTATTGAAATGAATCCACCATTCTGGCTTCATTAGCTTCAAGCAAAACCTCTCTCTGCTTATCACCAATCTCATCTGCTAATAGCGAAAAAGAAGCAAAAGATAGAATGGTTGATATCAAAAAAAAATTTTTAATTTTCATATTTGTCTCCAATTAAAAGATAAGGAAAAGTAGGGACATAATATGTCACGAGAATGTATTGTCAATGGGAAGTTCTATAAAAGCTGGATAGCTTTCTCCATAAGCACTCCCTTATGTAAGCGTTTCCTTATATGACCTTCCAGTATAGGTAGGGTATGTAAAACCTGTCTCAAATTGTTGAAATACTGCATTAATGGTGTCCCCCCCCCTAAAGGCTCTGGAACAGCTTAAATTGTACTGACTCACCCCTGTTCTTACACTATGACTTTACAGCACTACATAATTTGACAGAAATTCTCAAAGTGGATCGTCTGTACTCTGAGTAATTTGAACCCACAATTCATTCCGGACTTTGAATGTCGAAAATTACGCCAACCATCCAAGCACTTTAGGTGCGTCTACTAAATTGGTTTGTTTGGTCAAAGATATTATTATTTTTTAAGCTCATCTACCTATTACAAAAACTCATTAAAGTGGAGGCGGCATGCAGTTTGGATATAGTGCCGCAAGCTCTAGGATTTCTTTTTGTTTAGTTTGGTTCCCACTAAGTACCACTGCCTGCATAGCTGAAACTATTGCAAGACCATTTGCATTTCGGGTCACATCCTCGATTAGTTTTACAGGATATCCGTCTGCATGTCTTCTTATCGGATGGATACCTGCATGGACATAAGAATTTAATGCCTTCCATGAATTTTCCTTGAACCTATTTAAGGC
>CALCSG010000347.1 GCA_937894085.1 uncultured Gammaproteobacteria bacterium
GTTGACCCTGTGCAGGGTTAACAGTACGAGCACGGTTTAAATAACCCATTCCAGTGGTGTGTTGATCGTTGTATTTTACAGTGTCGTTAATAGACATTATGTTTCTCCGTTTGTTTAGAGGTAAAACCCAAAGGAAAAACATTGATCCCCACGGGAACAAGTTCCCGATGGGTGAAAGTGGTATTAATTCCTGCTTAAGAACTAATAAATTGGTAATAATCCTGACACTATTTTGTTAAAAAAATGCAGGAATGAATCAGAGTCATCAGCAAATGCCAATGATAAATTTTGAAGATAATAATTAAAGCCAGAAAGGCAGAGCAAATAGAAAAGTGATCACGCCAGAGAATGGCTGCATCATTACAGTGATCATGTGATGCCTTCCTAGTTATACTGAATAGGAACAGATATGCTATTTAATATAGCAAATAAATTATATTTTGCAAATCTATCACGCTTCCATTTAATGTCGATACTGCGGCTATTCTTGAAATCCAGTAAGATTGACTTTCTTTGTTCTAAAAAAATTAACGTCATCAATACTTATTTATGAAAACACTAGCAGTAGTCTCCCACAAAGGTGGTACAGGCAAGTCAACACTGTCTATCCACCTCTCTGTTCAAGCGCAGTCAGAAGGCCGGGATACATTATTAGTAGATCTGGATAATAATTCATCAACAGTAGCAGAGTGGGCTAGTATTCGCACTGATAAACAGCCACTCGTTGTTACAGCACAAGTATCTGATATCACTGAATTACAACAGCAGGCAACAGATGAAGGATTTGAATTATTAATACTGGATTGCCCACCATACCTCAATGATGATACTGATCTAATAACAAAATTAGCAGATTTTTCAGTACTACCGACATCCCCTCGGTTTGCTGATATCTGTACTTTACCCAGGGGCATAGACAAAATCCATCAACCATACTCAGTAATACTTAATTCCTGCACTCCAGACCCTGTGAATAAAACTTCGTTTAAAACAGAACAGGTTTTTCAGATCCTTAATGATTCTAATATTCCGGTATCACCTGTCCATATAACACGTCTTGAAGCCTTTACCGAATCGCTTAATTATGGCAAAGGTGTTACTGAATTCCAGTCAAATAGTAAAGCGTCTAAGCAGATTAAGACGCTGCTTGACTGGTTATACACAGTGGCCTGAGTTTATGGATAGTAAACAAACCTTGATCAAGCTGGGCGCAGAGAGACTGGCTGAAGAGCTACTGAAACTGGCAGAGCATAGCCAAACTGCGGCAGATAGAATCGACTATATCACCTCATCCAGAACAGAGAATCTCGATAGAATTGAAGTTCAGCTGGATCAACTTTGCAATGGAGAATTTTATGATTGGCATTCTGTTGATGGGTACGCTTATCAACTATCACAGTTGCTTTCCAACCTAAAAGAGTCGATTGACGATCCATGCGAAGGTGTTAAGTGGGTGAGACAATTTTTTGAAAAAGATGGCTTGATCATGGAGTCCTGTGACGATTCTGGCGGTACTGTCGGAATGGTTTTCTTGGTCGAAGCAACGGACTGCTTTGTCTGGTTTTCTAAAAAATGTGAGCGCAAAGAGTTTGTCGCACAACAGCTAATTGAACTGGTACTCGACGACCAGTATGGCGTCCGGGATGAGCTAATTGATCATGCTGCCGATTTTCTGCCAGAACGGTGGTTACGTTGGTTGGTTGAACAACTGCAGCCAGGAAGTGAAGAGAGTGACTGGAATGCTACCCAACGTAACTTTTTACTCCAGTCACTTGCCAGGCAGCTTAAGGATACTCAACTGTTTGAAGAGGTGACGTTACAGAGGGAGTTATCTTTCACCAGTTATCTCAGTATTGCGCAAGTCTATCTGGAAAATGGGAATGCATTACAGGCTCAGGGTTGGATAGAGCGGGCTAACCTGGAATTTTCGTCGGAACACAGCTTCCATTCCTATGACTACCTGACGGTTCGCAGAGAGATCTACCGCCAATTGAACGATAAAGAAGGAGAGGAAAGGCTAGCCTGGGAAATATTCCGTTCTCATCGCTCTGTAGAAAGACTGGATGAACTGCTACAAACTCTGGGAGAAGAACAGCGAGAAACAGTCATTGCCGGAGAAGCTACTCTGATTCTGGATAGCTCACAAAAAAGTCTGATAGAGAGTGATGCCTCCTTCCTGTTAAAACTGAACAATATTGATGCTGCAGAACAGTATCTGATGAATCGTATAGCCCTGCTAAATAATATCGACTATATCATACTGACCGAATGGGTAGTTCAGTTCGCTCAAAATTCATTACTTGCTTCATTAATCTATCGTCAACTTCTCAACGACATCCTTAATCGCGGTTATGCCAAAGCCTATCATTATGGAGTCGATTACTGGTTTCAGCTGCAACAACTCAGCCCACAAGTTTCAGACTGGGGATCCAACTTAACTCACCAGCAATATCAACAGAAGGTGAACCAGGAACACGGACGTAAATATAGCTTCTGGAAACAGGTCTCAGAGCGAGGTGGCTAAGTGAGAGTGATTGAAGAGACGGTCATCGGTATCGTCAATCGAGTGACTTATCATAGTGAGTCTACCGGTTGGTCAGTATTGCGTGTCGATCCATTCAATAGTCCGGAAAGTCAGGTGACTGTGACTGTACACCAGACTAAGGTGTTTGCTGGAGCCACCATGGAATTTATCGGGCAGTGGTCAGATCACCCAAAATTTGGCAGACAGTTTAAGGCTGAACGGGCAACCGAGAAGAAACCGGCTTCCGCTGCAGCTCTTGAAAAGTATTTAGGCTCTGGGCTGATCAAAGGCGTGGGTCCGAAGACAGCCAAAAAAATCGTTAAACATTTTGCCGCTGAAACACTAACCGTATTTGAAAAACAGATTGATCGTCTGGTTGAAGTAGAAGGGATGGCCAGCAGGAAACTTAAAAGTATTGAGAAAGCGTGGAGTGAACATCAGGCGATTCGAGAAGTGATGATGTTTTTGCAAGGGCATGGAATTTCTACCCTGTTTGCCGTCCGTATTTACAAAGAATATGGTGACAATGCCATTGAGAAAGTAACGGAAGACCCTTACCGGTTAGCTCATGACTTTTATGGTATCGGTTTTTTTTCTGCCGACAAGGTAGCGCTCTCAATAGGACTGGCTAAGGATAGTCGTCAACGGATTGTTGCCGCTATTCGACATGTATTGGCATCCAGTAGAGAGCAGGGTCACTGCTACTTGATGTATAGCCAGATTGAAGCAGAGGCCAATACACTTCTGGAGATGGAGTTAGGGGAGCTGCTTGGACGTTACCTGGAATGGATGCAGCAGGAGAATCACCTAAGAGTCCGTATGCTCCCGGATGCACAACAGACGTTGCAATCCTGTTATTATTCAAAGAGCCTGTACTATGACGAAGAGAGTACAGCGGCGAAGATGAGAGCAATGATTCGCACAGTCGATATTGATCAGCAGCGCGTGGCTGCATGGGTTAAGAAATACTGTAGCAGCAAACAGGTCAATCTGAGTAGCGAACAGGCATTTGCGGTAGAAGGGGTGGTGCAACACCAGTTCTCCATTTTGACGGGTGGACCAGGTTGTGGAAAAACTACTGCAACACTAGTCATAGTACGGCTGCTGGAGGCTATCGGAAAACGTGTATTACTAGCCGCTCCCACAGGCCGTGCAGCACAACGCATGGGAGAGGTAATTGGGCGAGAGGCCAGGACATTACATCGCCTGTTGGAATGGCAGGGAGGGGAGTTTAAGAAAAATGAGGAGGTTCCACTTGAAGGAGATTTCCTGATTGTGGATGAATGCTCAATGCTGGATATCAGTATGACGGCTTCACTGCTTAAGGCAATCCCCGAGCATTGTCAGTTACTGTTTATCGGCGATCCAGACCAGTTGCCCTCAGTCGGAGCGGGTAATGTGTTGAAAGATAGTATTCACTCGGGCGAGATTCCTCTGTTCCGTTTGACCGAAGTGTTCCGCCAGGCCAAAGAGTCACTGATTATTCGTTATGCCCATCAGATCAACAGGGGAGAGGTTCCATTAATAGCTTCTCCGTTTAAGGATCCAGACGTATGGCGACGTGGAGATGATTGCCTGTTTGTCGACTCTGATGAAGCGACCCAGGAGCAGATTCGTTTTGTCACTCGGGTTAAACAGAATCTGGGATGGCAGCAAGACCAGTTAGAAGCTCTCACGGCGGAACAGAGTCCCTATAACTTTCGTAGTGAAGAGCCTGTTACTCCCTATCAGGCAGAGTTTGAAGTGCCAAAGAAGTTTCAGCATGTCGATCTACAAGAGGTGGCCGGCACCTATGGAGCGGTGGATGAACTCAAGTCGGTACTGAAAAAGATACATCCATGGTCATCACTCCACTACGGACTCTCTGCTGTCGATGTTGTTGTTAAGCTTTATCTGCAATGGATTCCAAAGTATCAGGAAGACGGTGTAGAGATTCAGATACTGTCTCCAATGACGCGAGGTGCTCTCGGAACCGCCAACTTAAATAATGTGATTCAACAGGCCATTAATCCTGCATCAACGGATAAACCGCAGATCAAAGTGGGGGAAAGAATTTTTAGAGTGGGAGATCGGGTAATACATCGTCGTAACAACTACGACCTGGAAGTGTTTAACGGGGATATTGGTTATATCAAGTCGATCAACAATGAAAGTCTGACCATGGTCATCAACTTCCTACCTGATGGTAGAGAGGTGGAATACCTGAAAGAGAACATTGTAGAGCTGGATCTGGCCTATGCCATCACTATCCATAAATCACAGGG
>CALCSG010000348.1 GCA_937894085.1 uncultured Gammaproteobacteria bacterium
GGATTCCCTCTCGATAGGCAACCATTTCCAGGTTACCCGACAATAGCTCCTGCATTGTTCTACCTACGGGCGTCCTGCCCTAGTTCGTGGTGAATACTTATTACGCTGAGTAGTTACCTTTATTGCTTTGCGATCCTGGCAACTTCGCGAGAACCATATCTTTCAAAGGATTTGTTAGTGCGACATCAACTGGCGAAAATCCAGCGCGTAAATGTTTAGTTCTTTTATCATCTTTTCGCGCTGTTGCTGACTTAAAGACTGGTCGAGTGACAGAAGCAGTTGCTGTAACAGACGCTGATTCAGCGCAGCTTTCTCTTCAAATCTGGTCGAATGTCCAAATCGGTGATTATCTAAAAGATCCGTTAACGCCTGCTGCACAACAGAACGGTTTGAGCCCTGTTGTAAAATAGTCCTTAACTGCTTCTGCCACGACAGCCGTGATTGCAGAAATTCTTCCCCCATCAACTGATACTCTGTAGACCATTGCTTAATGAGTGCAATCTGTGGATCATCCAGCAAACCCGTCCAGCGCTGAAAAAATTTCCTGATTTGATTAGCACGCCTCTGACGCTGTTTGCTGTCACTTAACTCAATATATTTTTCTCGATATTCATTATTTTTCTGCTCAAAGTTTTCAAATAACTCATTATATTGCTGCTCATCGATTTCACTTAATAGTTCAACCAGCGCGGGTGATGCCGCGTCGATTAACTGGTTGGCAAAAAGCTGAACCTGCTGGTAAGCCGTATTGATTTTAAGCTGATCCAGCCCATTCTGACTGTCAGCAGCCAACTGCTCGAGAAAATTTGCATACTGTGGTAACTGGTCCGTACGGTGCCAGGCCAGTAGTTGATCAAGTCGCTGATCCAGTAGCAGTTCCTGCGCTGGATTAAAGGTTACATAATCGTCCAGATACCATGGAATTACCCAGTCAAGCTGGTTATAGATAAACTTAACGGAACAACCGGATAGTAAAAGAGCCAGAGCAAATAGCCCTGTTCGCAGCGCCGGGTAAAAAGGCTGGTGATGATCGGTAGAATTCATTGTCTGATCAAAATCATTGTATGGACATACATGTCAATAAGGCTTATCAATATATCCTAAACAACCTGACATCATCAATAAAGCTGTTAAATTCGAAAATAACAGTCCCTCTCTATAAATATGATGCTTGTTATACCCCCCCCGTTAGATCAACGCGGTATTTTTTTGTACAAATCAGTTTTTCTTGTACAATACTGCGATTAGAATTTCCCAGGTACTTCAACTTGATCACTCAAAACGCAGATCAGACTCGCTTCCCTATCCGCATACTGGCGGAAAAAACCCGTGTGGGAACCTCTACCCTACGCGCCTGGGAAAGACGTTATGGCCTGTTACACCCGGAACGTACGCCTAAAGGACATCGCCTGTATAGCGAGGCCGATGCAAAACTGGTTTTAAAGGTACTAGATTTACTGAATGACGGGCATTCATTACCTGCGATCGCGCAGATGCTGATAAACAATAACAATTCAAAACACCCGGCTGAAATATCCTCTACGCAAACTGACGGAGCAGTGCAATCCAGCGAAATGGGTTCAATCTGGGAACAGTTCATTGAATCAACTCTTGAAGCCACGCATAGCTTTAATATTGAACGCATCGATGCGGTTTATAACGAAGCGTCATCACTGTATCCGATCGAAATGGTAACTGACAGGCTGATTCTACCGACCCTGACGATACTGGGTGAAGCCTGGATAAAACAGCCTGAACAGGGCATAGGTGAAGAGCATTTTTACACCAGCTGGTTAAAGAACCGGTTGGGAGCACGCTTTCATCATGCCTATTCACAGGCCAGAGGTGCACGTATTCTATGTGCCTGTGTTCCCGGCTGTTACCATGAAATCGGGTTGATGCTATTTTCTCTGTCAGCTCTTAGTCGGGGCTACCGGGTGCTGTATTTCGGGGCTGACCTGCCACTCAATCAGTTGCCCTATATCAGCCAGCGATCGGCTGCTAAAGCACTGGTACTGAGTGTTCACAATCAGCTCAAAACGGAAGTGAGTAACGAATTAAGCTCGATGATCCCCAAACTTCCATCAGCTGTTTTTATCGGTGGTCACACTGCCTCAATCGATACCGGCGACATTGAGTCAGCCGGTGGCATCCTGCTTGGCAACAATATTTCAGTCGCTATACGAGTATTTGAAAGCCATATTCCTGCTTATCCAGCTACCAGTAAATAGTCCTGAACCCTGCTTCCCGGGAAGAATCAGTTATATATTGCCTGTTAGTGAATACTCCACCAGCTAAAAGCCGGTCATTTAGGCTAAAGCTAATATAATCTTTCCTTACAGGCATTTTAGATGCAATTCAAAGTCCATACCTGGTCAAATATTCGGTTCAATAATCTCTACATTGAATCGAGGCGGTAACTGATCTTTAAAACTCAAAACCCCGATGACTCAGGTACTCAAATTGAAAATCTATGCCTTCCAGTACAGGCGGAGCACTATTTTCAACAGAGGTAGTTTTCAACTCTGCATCAAGACAGTGGGAAGTATTACATTTCTGTATCACATATTTCCTGGCACCCAGCGCGGAAAGTTCCCGTGCCAGAGCAGTCAGGCGTTCGCTATTGAGTATGTGTGGATGAACTGTCGTCCGAAACTCATAATCTATGCCGCTTTGAATGACCAGCCGGGCACTTTCCCAGGCCTTTTCCCCGGAATTTTTGACGCCGGTAATTATTTCATAATCCTGTTTTGCTGCCTTGATGTCAAAGCCGATCCAGTCAATCAAAGGCAGGATCTTTTTCAGGCGTGCCGGATACATACCGGCGCTGTGCAGGCCTGTTTTAAATCCCATATCACGAATTTCCTGCAGGGCCGGCAATAACGCCGGTTGCAGGGTTGGCTCGCCTCCACTGAAAACCACGGCATCCAGCAATCCACGGCGTTTTTCAAGCTTTTCGATGACACTTTTCCAGGCGATGGCATTACCTGTTTTACGCGGCAGTAATTCAGTATTCTGACAATAACCACAGCGCCAGGGGCAACCCTGTAAAAAAATAACGGCACTCAGTTGCCCGGGATAATCAATGGTGGTCAGAGGGGTGAAACCACCGATCACCAGGTCATTAGCTTTGGGTTCTTTGTTCTGTATAGAATTGGCGTTCTGCATGTTCGGATTGTTTACCTGGATTAAAAGAGGTCACCGGGCGATGGTAACCCATCACTCTGGTCCATACTTCGCAGCGGGTGCGTTCTTCATTTTTCAGTTTAATATCATTAGTTTGCATGAGCAGCTTCCTGTGTTTGACGGGTTTGTGATTGTTTCTGTGCCAGCAATTCAGCATCGCAAAGTGGGCAAAATTCATGTTCTCCACTGAGGTAACCATGTTGCGGACAGATAGAAAAAGTGGGTGTAATAGTGATGTAAGGCAAATGAAAATTTCCCAGCGCACGTTGTACCAGTTTCTTGCAGGCCGCAATGCTGGAAATACGTTCATTCATATACAGATGTAATACGGTGCCACCGGTATATTTGGTCTGCAATTCATCCTGCATTTCGAGCGCTTCGAAAGGGTCGTCAGTATAACCGACCGGTAACTGGGATGAATTGGTGTAATAAGGGCGTTCGGCCGTTCCCGCCTGCAAAATATCTGGATAACGCTTGCGATCTTCTTTGGCGAAACGGTAAGTAGTACCTTCTGCCGGTGTCGCTTCGAGGTTGTACATGCAACCGCTGTCTTCCTGGAATTGCAGCATGCGTGCTCGTACATGATCGAGAAAACGGACTGCCATGGCCTTGCCGCTGTCACTGGTAATATCATCGCTGTCAGCACTGAAATTGCGGATCATTTCATTCACACCATTAATACCGATGGTAGAGAAATGATTACGCAGGGTGCCGAGATAGCGTCGGGTGTACGGGAACAGGCCAGCATCCAGGTGACGCTGAATTTCCTTGCGCTTGATTTCAAGGCTGTTGTAGGCGAGCGTCAGCAGTTTATCCAGCTGTAGCAGCAGGTCTTTTTCATTGCCCTGATAAAGGTAGCCCAGGCGTGCACAGTTGATGGTGACGACACCCAGTGATCCAGTCTGTTCCGCCGATCCAAACAGTCCATTACCGCGTTTAAGTAATTCACGTAAATCCAGTTGCAGGCGGCAGCACATGGAACGGATCATGTTCGGTTTGAGTTCCGAATTGATAAAGTTCTGAAAATAGGGCAAACCGTATTTTGCAGTCATTTCAAACAGGCGATCAGCGTTTTCAGAGTCCCAGATAAAATCGTCAGTTATGTTGTAAGTGGGTATAGGAAAGGTGAATACACGTCCCTTGTCATCGCCGTGCATCATGACTTCGATGTAAGCGCGATTAATCATGTCCATTTCCTGCTGCAGGTCACCGTAACAGAAAGGTTGCTCTTCCCCGCCGATGACGGGAACCTGCTCACTCAAATCCTGCGGGCAGACCCAGTCGAAGGTCAGGTTGGTAAAAGGGGTCTGAGTACCCCAGCGCGATGGCACATTCAGGTTATAGATTAATTCCTGGATATTCTGGCGCACCTCGGCATAGCTGAGATTATCCTTGCGGATATAAGCAGCCATGTAAGTATCAAAAGAGCTGAATGCCTGCGCGCCAGCCCATTCGTTTTGCAGGGTGCCGAGGAAGTTAACGATTTGACCGACCGCAGAAGACATGTGTTTGGGTGGCCCCGCTTCTACCCGTCCGGGAATACCGTTCAGCCCTTCGTTTAACAGAGTACGCAACGACCATCCGGCACAGTATCCGGCCAGCATATCAAGATCATGGATATGCAGGTCAGCTGTACGGTGCGCTTCACCAATTTCAGGCGGGTAGACATGGCTGAGCCAGTAATTAGCAATCATTTTACCGGAAGTGTTGAGGATCAGGCCGCCCAGTGAATAGCCCTGGTTGGCATTCGCTTTTACCCGCCAGTCGGATTGATCGAGGTATTCATTGATGGAAGTTGAGACATCCACCAGTGTGCGTTTATCTTCACGCAGACGGTGGTGTTGCTCGCGGTACACGATATAGGCCCGCGCTGTTTCAAAATGGTTGGCAGAGATTAAGACCTGTTCGACTATATCCTGTATGGCTTCAATATCGGGTATCTGTGTATGCCCGAAACGGTGGCTTAACACCTTGACGACCTGGCGTGTTAGCAACTGCGCTTCCAGACTGTCGAATTCGTGGGTGGCCTGTCCTGCCTTCTCCAGAGCCTTTTCGATGCGGCTTGCATCAAAAGTAACCGTTGATCCATCTCGTTTATTGAGCATTTGCGGCAGTGAAATAATATTGTTTTCAACTTTTTCGATCATTTTCCTGTTCTCTTGATTGACCAGTAGATTGACTACATCTTGTTATTTTAATTTATTCAAACACAATATATAGTGGTTTAATTACTGTAATTGATATAAGTCAACTATGGATTTTTTTAATAAGAAATCATTTAATGCAACATCCTGATTTATATCAATTCGATAAAAGCAAATCATCGCTACCATACCCGGTCTACAAAAAGCTTAGAAATATATGATGAATCTTTCAGTAGTCACCACTCAAATACAGCAAACTCTTGATCCACTGGTATCCCGCTTCATTAAGCCTCAGGGTTTGATTCGTATAGCGACAAGAATGCCGCAAAAATTAAATTTCGTGGTGGTGGAAAAATTGCTGAATACCGCCTTTGCAGAACAGATTACTGAAGGGGATTTTGAGTTTCTTGAAGGTCGATCTCTGCAGGTCGAGATCATCGATGCCAGTCTATTTGTGGGTTTGAGCTTTCGTCAGAACAGGATTATCTGTCACCATTTCAATAACCGGGCGTGTACAGCTGAGGTAACGCTTTCGATTGATAGCCTGAATGCGATTAACCTGATTCAACAGCAGGTTGACCCTGACACCCTGTTTTTCCGCAGAAAGTTAAAAATCAATGGTGATACCGAACTGGCGCATCACGTCAAAAACACCATCGATACATTAAACCCCGAGGTTATCCCGGTTTTCATGATGAAACTGGTGGCGTTGTATAAACAAAGGGTGTTGCTTGCCCCGTAGTGGCCAATATCACTTCCGCCAGGCCAGTATACAATGGTGTTAATACAGGTAAGACCTGTTAGCCCGGTAATTCAGGCTAAGTTACCGTGCTTTATTGCACAAGAATACTTTGATGGCATTATTACCAGCAATCCCATTCCAACGACATAAAAAAGCGGTCATTAAGGTTCGTTACGAACCGGAACCAGAATGGCAGTGATGTGCCAGGAGCGGTCATTCGTGACTGCCTATGTGAACGGCATTTTCATGGACTAACCGGTCGTTCGTATAGAATTCAAGAACGGTTCTTTTCGATCCAGAACAAGAAGCTAGAATGAAAAATCATACGTCTAGATCTGCGACAAAGCAGCCATTAACGAAACAAAATTTTGGATGACAGACTTAGGCGACTGTCGACCCGTTGCTGCCGTTCCTTACAGGCTATACGTATAGGTGGATCTGTGTTGCGAGTTCAACCGATCGATGCAACATAGGCATTAAAAAGTGATCGGCCCCTCACGATCCAACTCAAACCCTTGTTCTGTAATATACATCTCATTTTTCGACGAGCTTTGCCAGTTGCTCGAAATGCCGAGGATCGATGCCGCAGCAACCGCCAATGACACGCACACCTCGGTCGATCCAGCATCGTGCGGTGGCGCAATAATCCGCTGGTGAATTCGTGTTTTCGAAGATCCTGTGTTGATCCAAATAGTCGCTTGAATGCGCGTATACCCCGACTGGTCCTGTCCAGTTCGATTGCAATCACCTCGGGACTGGCATCGAAACCCCAACCTCTTCACTCCGCCCCCTTATCTGATTTATTCGCACTGCCCAATTTGCTGGCCGAGCGCTAAGAGTTTGGCTAGGGCACTGCCGTGAATGTCGCTGTCACCGCAAACGGATCCCCCACCCCGAGGGCAAACGGGTCGGCGGTCCCGAAGATGCAAAGCGGTCCAACCTGTCCCTGGCAGGCGCCACCCCATTGCGAGAACACACTTCCCGTGCTCGCGGTTGCGGTTAACGAAATCGCCCCACCCAGCGGAAAGATCGTGGCCGTACACTTCGTCAGTGTTTGCAGGTTACCGCAGTTGATGTTACCCGGCATTGTCACCTTGCCGTCGCCAGTGCCGAGAACCTCTACCGCGAGCGTCTTCGAATCATCGGACGGGGGAAAGTTAAAGTTTGCAGTCACCACGCTATCTCCGTCCAGGTCAAAGTCACAGATCGGATTGGTGCCACAGTGCTCAACCGCTGCTCCCTCCCAGTTCACGAAGACGGAATTTCCGGCCGCAGCTGGGATAGCCTCCAGCTGTAGCGCCGTTCCTGGCGGGATATTCGTATAGCTAGTAAAATTACCACTGTCGATTCCAAATTGTACGCTGCCAACGATATTCCCGAAGAAATTACCCCCCCTCAGTAGCAGGAGTATCGGATTACGCCCGTTCGGGGGCTCGGTGCAGTGCTCAAAAATACACTGGCTCCCGTCAGAATCGCAAATGGCTCCTTCATTCGTGCCATCACACACAGCGGGCGGGGTCGGCACAGGGACGCACTGCCCTGCACTACACTGCCTGTCACCATTCACGCCACAGACAGCTCCGTCAATCATGTCTTCGCACTCAGCTGCCTGGGGCTGGACGCACTGACGCGCGACGCAGCTCTCACCAAAACCGCAGGTATTGCCGCAGGCTCCGCAGTTCAGGGGATTGCTGTCCAGGTTGAGCACCGTTATTGTCGTTGTTTCCGGATCGATGGGAATGGCCGAATAATGAAAGTTGTAATCGCCTGTCATACCGTCATCTTTCGGCATAACCGAGATGAAGGAGTCGCCCGGGCCCACGGAAGCATCAATCACACCCTGAAATGGGCAAGTGATATCGTTACCAGTGTCGTCGGTTAGACGCAGATTAACCGGGACCTGGTCGATGCTGAATGCGGTGTCCAGTCGCACCGCGATTGCCTCACCCGACGAGACCCCAAACCAGTCCAGGATGTCTCCCGTGTTGAACCCACCCTCAACGGTCGCGCGCGCTGGCAGTAGCAACTGCGCATTTAGCATGGTATCGTTGGGAGCGTCCGTCTCCGGGATCACGCTTCCCACTTCATCGACACAGCGGAAGAATGTGTACAGGTTTAAAGACAGTACCACGTCAGGGTTAACCTGGCTCGTCAGGTTAAAGCGATAATTGATGTACGTTTCCCCTCGCTTAAGACAGGTAAATCTCAGATCCTGACTGTAGCTGCTGTCCGCGAGATCCAACCCATCGATGGAGAACACGCTTAACCTACCGCCACCCTCGGTAGCATCAGGGATTAATTCCGTTTCCACTCCGCCTGGCCCCTCCGCTTTCACCAGGCTGGGGGCTGACACAACCCCGGGATTGAAGTCTGAAATACCCGCGGAAATTATTAAAAAGCTTCGTGGCTCACTATTTCGAATCTCTTCCGTTAGATGAACTACGTCCGACTGGCCAATCGGTCCTTGCAATCCGAGTGGTTTGACATTGACTGCAAACAAAGGCTCACCCGGCGGGGACAGGGCCACACTTCCATCCTTGGCATCGGGGTCGATGCACAGGAGACGCTTGCTCACAGTGATCTGGTAATCCGGAATTGTCGACAGAGAAAGGCCTAAAATGTCGAACAGTTGGCCCGCAATGTTCGCCTCGAAAGTGGCCGATCCCGCTCTTTCGCAGAAGTATTCAATCTCTCTCGTGCGCTTGACGGCACGCCCGGTGTCGATGGCGCCAAGCGAGACCCCATCGGAATGATTGGCATCAATGCTGTTAGTCTTTACAGCTCCGACTGTGCGATCCCTGTATCCGACCCTTTCTGCCCTCAGTTGCACCGCTGCGGTCGTTTCCAGGGTCACAGATACCTTGAAACTCGTCCCGATTTTGCGCGGTTCGTCTGGCAAGCCGCCCACCGTCACACTGACGCCCTGAACGAGTTCCTGGGTAACACTGGAGAAGTGGCTAAGTGGCATGGAGATACTAGCCTCGTTGGTATCAGCATCGAGGGTCAGTATCTGCTGTGATGGCACCTCCGTCTCTCCACCCGAAGAGACAAGCATTACTGGCAAGCCTGTGCGCACACTGCCATCGGGCAGTAGTGGGGTCTCTGGCAATCTAAAAGTCGCGGTGATCGGGGTGTTGAATGTGAGTCCGTCCGGCAGTAACTCCCAGCCCCCAGAGACATTTTTGGTAATCGAGATGCTCGTTGGCACATTCAGTGCACCTGTGGGAATATCTAGCGTGACTTCGCCGTTGTCGGAGGTGACGATGCCTCCCTCCGGTCCAGCATTTCCCTCGTCACTATCACTACCACTACCACCACTACCACTACCACTACCGCCACATCCGGATAACAGCAAAATAGTCAGAAATACTGAAATCCAGACCAAGCAATTCGGGCTAATTCCGATTCGTGAGATGAAATTTGTCAAAGCAAATACCCCCGACTTTATGTGCAGGTTATTCACCTTAATTGATCGTCATAAAGAGACGAAAATAACTATTTTCCAGGGTATAACGTCTATTTACTTATTTAATAGGGTGAAAACCTACAAAATGTGTTTACAAAATGTATTTATTAAAGTATAAGCCGCCAAACTCCAGTATACAATCTATCAATTACCCTGATATCCACTAAAAGCCCAGGTAATCCGGCCTACTTTTTTAAGTCTTCGGGCATCTTTTTCAAGTAAATATGAGAAAAATCCTGTAGCCACCCTCCCGCCACTTATTGATTGCAGCTTATAAAATAATCAAACTATCGTGATATCAGCCAAACTAACGAGTTGATGTAGCTGCATTATTTGTACAGAAAAACCTGTGATCAAATCAACTCCCTGATTGTCTGAAATGTGCCGATCAGAGACAAATATTAGTTAAATTCCTGGTAACTATTCAGCGTAAATTATAGGAAAAACATCTTGACAGGGTTTTAGCGTG
>CALCSG010000349.1 GCA_937894085.1 uncultured Gammaproteobacteria bacterium
CTCTTTCCTTAACAGTGCAGCTAGGTTAAGTTGCACTTATGAGTTGAATTCGGGGATTTTTAAATCAACTCTATTATTGCTTTACAAATATATCAACTTCATCAGACTGTTTATTCCAGTATTGACTCAATTTCAACTGTGCCTCAATTAATCGTTCGATTTCACTGTCTTCGCAAATCTGTCTTCTGACTATCATTAAAGTGTCTTCAGTTAATGAGGTGGTTTTCACCAGTTCCTTGAGTGCCGTTTCATCATAGTTTTTTAACTGCCAGACGGTATGAATTCCATGCTCGCGTAAATCTTTTACGTGCTCACCAAAATACACGCAGAGTTTGGCCTGTAAAATCCAGTTGATTAAAATTCTCGGGGTATAAGGTGATTTGAACAGGTAGGGAATGTAATCGGTATTTGCCAGGTCATAACAGGAGTCTATGCCGAGTTCCTGCAATCTAACCCGGTCATACATGTTGATTCCTTCGATCATTTCCAGCGGTAAGTCTCTAACTGACGGGTTGCTTTGCTGGGTAAACATAGAAAATTTTTCGGTTAACCATTTCAAGCCACGTTGCGGAAAAAGTCCTATCAGAAAAGCGATTACCGGCATTACCATTTGACTACTGCTTGATGTATTAAGTTGATTTGGTTCCGGTTCGCTATTTCCGAACATTGATGACAGGATGTCCGGGGTGATGTTTGATAAATGATAAAAAACCAGCGCCAGGATACAGGAAAATATCATTCTGACTCCTACGTTGTAATAGGCAGCCGGTATCAGATCATTCATTGAATAACGTCGCGCTATATTCTGCATACCCCATAGATAAGCCCCCAGGAAAGCCATGGTTAAAGTGAGTAGAGCGCCAGACTGATATTGTATGATTTTATCGAGATTATTTGCTGGATCAAGGCCGATAATACTGGCTCCACCCAACAGGTAGTTTGCAGATTTTGTAATGCCGGAGTCTTCACCAAAAAGAATTAAACCCCAGAAACAGACAGATAACAATGTGACGAAAAAAACCGCTACAGATAAGCTAAGTTTGGGATGCTGATGCTGGAACAGGTCAGGGTTTTTTATTTTTAGAATTTTAAGGTAACGTTGTACTTCGGTCTGGCGCTGGGTATTGCGACTGTAGAAATAACAGGCAGCTGAGATGGGGATAAAGATGACAAAAGCTATTAATATAGATATTTTAGTCGCAATTTCCATCAAGTTTCCATGCTTTACGAATTCGACAATACAATACTATACCTGCTGAATGCAGAAGAAAAGCAGTGGATTTTCTAGTTTTAAGGTTAATAAGCTAACCAAATTTCAAAAGATATTCACCACGAAGTACACGAAGGCAGTTATTATATAGTCATAAGTTTTCCTGATTACCCCCACGCCTCAGCCATTTTAGTATTTAAAACAATTTCACCACAGAGGACACAGAGGGCACGGAGGTAAAAAGTATGTCTTTAAGCTTAATAAAGTTTTTTATGCTCAAAATATTGAAAATTTAGTAATAACTAAGCCCATACTCTTCCTATGTGACCTTCGTGCCCTCAGTGGTGAAAATTTTTTTTTGAGATTAAAGTTAGCTGAGCCTCAGGGGTAATCAGGTAATTTTTTCAAAATTATGATAATTGCTGATTTATCTGGTTACCTTTTAAAGCCAATTGTTTTTCTTCGTGTTCTTCGTGCCTTCGTGGTGAAAATTTCTTTTTGAGAGTTAGCAAAATGAAGGGTTTTGTCTATCAGGGTCAGTGCTTCAGACTGACTTTAAGGGAACCGTCTTCCACATGAATGTCATCAACGCCTTCTGAGAAGCTTTTCCAGAATCCCTGCTGGTCACCAAACTCACTGATCAGATCAATATTCTTTAAGCCGCCCAGCCAGGCATTCGGAATGGGCACGCCCATGATAGTGACACCCTTTAAAATGACACGGGGACGACTGTTTTTGTAGGCTAACTCAACACCGGTAGAGACTCGTAATGTTTTTCCGCCAAGCACCGGGAAATCCTGATCAAGTGGAATTAAAATCCGGGCGCTGATTAAATCCTGTGAAAGATCTATAGCCAGTTTTTTTGCCATGTCGGTGTTACTGGCGAGTAAGGCATTCAGTTCTTTTCCACTAAAACTTAAATTACGTTCACCGTTAACTTCACTGTATTTTTGTGGTTTCAGGCGTCCTGTTGCATCAAATTCATTGCTCAGATCTTCTTTATCCGGATTACGACTATATGTGGTAGTGTTATTCGGTTGATAACCCAGTGCCATCAATTTTTGATCCAGTTTTTGCTGTTGTTTTTGATTCAACACCACTGGTTTGAAATCTTTGGCATAGATATAGGTGCTAATAGCCCAGTAGCTAACCCCGGCGGTGAGAATTATGGTTCCGAGGATAATCCATATGATGGAAATTCCTTTCTTTTTTTCAGCCTGGCCGGGTTCCTGAATACTGATTTGATTGTTCATTTTATATTTTTAAAGAAATGAAAATAGGTTGATTTTAGCGATCATTCATTAATGAAAACATAATCATCAATCCGGGAACCAGTAGTATCATACTAACAACAGGAATAAACAGTATGCCAGAGCCAACCATTGTCGGAGCAATTCCATCCAGACCTGCAATCAGTGCGGAACTGATGAGTAAACTGCTACTGGTCACGGCTTTAACGGTGCGTCGGTTAGCACGTTGAATTTCGAGCTTTATCTGTTCCAGTTGTTTCGATTTCCATTCAATTTCCAGTTTGTTATTGGCAATTTTATCGAGCGCCTTGAAGGCCAGCTGTGGCAGGTCGGGAAGGTGCTCTGCAATAAAAGGTAAATTCCGTTTAAAACCTTTAGCCATGGCTCTGACACCCATTTGCTCGCTTAGCCATTTTTCAAGGAAAGGTTTTGCGGTATCCCATAAATCCAGTTGCGGGTAAAGTTGTCGTCCCATACCTTCAATATGTAGCAGGGTTTTTTGCAATAACAATAATTGCGGCTGAATTTCCATATTGAAATCATGCGCAGTTTCAAACAGGCGTAATAATAGCTGGCCAAATGATATTTCTGCCAGCGGTCTCTGGAACATTGGTTCGCAGACTGCACGAATGGCAGATTCAAAATCATCGATGCGCGTGTCAGCATCTACCCAGCCGGAATCCACATGCAGTTCAGCAACTTTTCTATAATCACGATTAAAGAAAGCGACGAAATTTTCTGCCAGATATCGTTGATCTGAGGTGGAAAGTGAACCCATTATGCCAAAATCTACCGCGATATATTTCGGGTTTTCAGGATTTTCCCTGGAAACAAAAATATTACCGGGATGCATGTCGGCATGGAAAAAATTATTGTTATAAACCTGGGTGAAAAAAACTTCGACCCCTTTTCTGGATAATACTTCCAGGTTCATGCCGTATTTATTTAACTGTTTAATATCAGTTGCTGGTATACCATCAATACGTTCCATCACCAGAATTTTTTCTTTACAGTAATCCCAGTATATTTCAGGTACATACAGGTCTTCCGAATCAATAAAATGACGCCTTAATTCACTGGCGTTAGCGGCTTCGCGCACCAGGTCGAGTTCATTGATAAGAGTTTTTTCAAATTCTTTTACTACTTTGATGGGTTTGACACGTTTGGCATGTGCCCAGTAGCGATCAGCCAGGCGCGCCAGCATCATCAGCAACGCAATATCTTTGCGAATAGCTTTTTCGATATTGGGTCGTACTATTTTTACAATGACTTCACGTCCATCATTGAGTACCGCCTTATGTACCTGGGCAATTGAAGCGGATGCCAGAACTTCTTCATCAAAAGATAAAAAAGCTTTATCGATGGGTTGTTTTAATTCTTTTTCAATAATGCTACGAGCTTGCGAAACGGGGAATGGCGGAACCCGATCCAGCAACTTTTCCAGTTCATCGATCAGGTCATCATTCAGTAAATCACGACGGGTAGCGAGTAACTGTCCAAATTTAATAAATATCGGGCCAAGTGATTCAATGCACAGGCGAAGGCGCTCGGCCTGTGAAATATTTTTATCTCTAAACCAGTTATAGGGATTTAAATAAATCAGAAAGCGTAACGGGGCAAATAAATGGATTGAAAGAATAATTTCATCCAGCCCAAAACGTGCCAGTGTCAAATTAATAATAAACAGGCGATAAAATGAAGAGAGCATAGGGATATATTATGACTTTCTGTTCTGTAATAATTGATTGATTCTGGCTTCGAGCCTGTCTACATCATGTCTTATGTCGGTCACTGACTGCTGGAAATGTTCAAACTCTGGCAGCGTTGGTATCTGGTGGCTTTCTTGCTGTAGATATTCGCGACCGGAGTAAGCCAGCGAGCTAACGATATCTTTCATCGTTTGATGGGTTTTACGAATGCCCTGACCGATGCGAAAGGCAAGGATGTCTCCGGTATATTTTGATAGCTCTTCTTCCCAGTCAATATTCAGTTCAGTCAGTATTTTTTGAAATTTTTGAGCGACTGATGGATTACCGATGATTTCGATACGTTCCTGCATGGCTGCACTCATTTTTTCCGATTGTAATGACAGGTTTACCAGTCCTGCAAGGCGACCACGTATGGTCGCATCCACTTCTTTGCCGGGTTTTTGCAGGCTTAAACGCATACCCCAGGAACCCGGATGACAATAAATGGTTTTATCCAGATCGATTAAGTGAATGGCAATGATGTTTCCCTGTAGCTCGGCACAATGTTGCAAAACATCTGGATCCATACCGAGTAAGCGATTACCGCCTATTTCAGCTAGCCCTAGAAGGTGATTTCCAAGTTGTTCAATCATGCGTAAGACTCCAGTTTAACTAACGATGCATCCTGCATTATAACGATTGTATTTGACAGTTTATCGTGCCAGCCCTGATTGCGTTTATTAAAAACTATCCACAAAAACCCCAGGCCTAGCGGCAGTGCGGATACGATATAGCAAAGATAGCGTTGAACCAGCTGGCTAAAGCTGGCTTTTTGAAAGCTGTCGGCATCCACAATCTGACAATCAAATAACAGTTTACCCGGTGTCGCTTTCCAGGCAAGCCAGAAGGCAATCGTGCAGATAGCAGGTACAAGTTGATCGATCAGCAATAAATTCCAGTCAATTTCAATATCAGCAGTAATTGTCTGTAATTGCATCACACGATCAAACCCGTAAATAGCAATTGCCAGTCCTGTACTGATCAGGCTAAACATAAATGTGTCGAGTAGAAAAGCTGGCAGCCGACGCCAGAACCCGGCATAGTGAATTTGATGGTGACTGAGGTTGTTCATTATAAAATTAGTACTTAAACGCTCGATGCAGGGCCACGATACCACCGGTCATGTTGAAGATTTCAACTTCATCGAATCCTGCTTCGTCTATCATCATCGCTTTTAAAGCCTGTTGATCAGGGTGCATGCGGATGGATTCGGCCAGGTATTGATAGCTGGCGCGATCTTTGGCGATAATTTCGCCCATTTTTGGCAGGATTTTAAATGAATAGAAGTCGTAGATTTTTTCCAGAGGCTCATACAGCGGTTTGGAAAATTCCAGAACACACAGGCGTCCACCTGGTTTCAATACACGACGCATGGAGCGCAGTGCTTTTGCTTTATCGGTGACATTACGCAGTCCAAAAGCAATGGTTATGCAATCGAAGCTGTTATCTTCGAAAGGCAGAATTTCTGCATTACACTGACTGGTTGATATACGATTAACGAGGCCTTTATTGAGCACCCTGTCGCGACCCTCACGCAACATAGGGCCATTAATATCAGCCAGAATGACATGGCCTGATTCGCCGACCATTTTCGACTGTTTTAAAGCCAGGTCACCGGTTCCACCGGCCAGGTCGAGCACTTTATGCCCTTCTCGTAAACCGCATAGTTCCAGCGTAAATTTTTTCCACAGGTGGTGTACACCAAATGACATAACGTCATTCATGATGTCGTATTTACTGGCGACAGAATCAAAAACTTCGGCTACTTTGCCAGCTTTTTCTTCTGTATTAACTTGTGTAAACCCGAAATGGGTGGTGGATTGATCGTTCATAACAGCTGCTCGTTGGATTCTATGGCGAACCTTATCAGAATCGGGCGTTCAGGTCAGCTTTTGGGACAGGAGGCAAACAGAAAGATTTTTTACCATGGAGGTCACAAGCAATATTAGTGTATGAAAAAAACCTTAGATTTGAACCACGAAGCACAAAAAGTTAAATAATGGTGACTATACCCTGAATTACTTGATAAGTTGAATGACCAAAATACTTTTTCCTTCGTGATCTTTGTGTGCTTCGTGGTGAATTGGCTTTTATATCCCAAGTTTGTTGACTTTACGGGTATAGCCTGCTGCTTTTAAGCGTTCCAGGTAACTTTCCCATTTCTTGTCGTAATGAGCCCCTAATTGATATAGATATTCCCAGCTGTAAATGCCGGTATCGTGGTTATCATCGAAACTCAGGCTGATGGCATAATGACCGACAGGTTCAAGATGTGTGATGTTGACATCTTCCTTGCCGATTTGCAGCACTTCCTGACCGGGGCCATGGCCCTGAACTTCGGCGGAAGGGGAGTAAACACGCAGATATTCAGCCGGCAGTTGAAAACGGGTACCGTCGCTAAACGCCAGTTCCAGCATTCTGGATACTTTGTGAAAATTAATTTCGGTAGGTTTTGTAGAGCTCATAAGTGGTCCGCTTAAAGTATATATTGGCTGAGATCTTCGTCTTTTGACAATTCTCCCAGGTGTTCGTTTACGTAATTGGCAGTGATGGTGATGCTTTGACCAGCCATATCGGAAGCTTCAAAGCTGACCGTTTCAAGTAGTCTTTCCATTACCGTGTAAAGGCGTCGTGCTCCGATGTTTTCCTGCTTTTCATTGACTTGAAATGCCACTTCGGCCAGGCGCTGAAGTCCTTCATCGGTATATTCGAGATGCACGCCTTCTGTAGCCATTAAAGCGCTATATTGCTCGGTCAGCGAAGCATCCGGTTCGCGTAAAATACGCACAAAGTCTTCCACCGACAGGGCGGATAACTCAACACGAATGGGTAGTCTACCCTGTAGCTCAGGAATTAAATCACTAGGTTTTGAAAGGTGAAAAGCCCCGGAGGCGATGAACAGGATATGGTCGGTTTTGATTGTGCCGGCTTTGGTGACTACCGTGCAACCTTCAACAAGAGGCAGCAAGTCACGTTGTACGCCTTCACGCGAGACATCTGCGCCACTGGTTTCCTGTCGTTTGGCAACTTTGTCAATTTCATCGATAAAGACAATACCATTCTGCTCTGCATTTTCCAGTGCAGAAATTTTGATGTCTTCTTCGTTGATCAGTTTAGACGCTTCCTCATCAGTCAGGTACTTGAGTGCATCTTTGACTGATAATTTGCGTGTCCTGGTTTTGCTGTTGCCCATATTCTGAAACAACCCCTGCAGCTGATTGGTCATTTCTTCCATGCCGGGCGGTGCCATAATTTCTACCCCGACGCTGAGCGCTTTTAAATCAACTTCAATTTCTTTGTCGTCGAGTTTTCCTTCACGTAACATCTTACGGAATTTCTGACGCGTATTGCCGCTGCTGGTGTCTTCTGATTCTTCATTAAAATCTTTTGGGCGAGGTAATAAAATATCCAGTATACGTTCTTCTGCGGCATCTTCGGCGCGATGCTTGACCCGGTTCATTTCTGTTTCCCGGGTCATTTTAACCGAACAGTCAGCCAGGTCACGGATGATCGATTCAACATCGCGGCCTACATAACCGACCTCGGTAAATTTTGTGGCTTCGACTTTTATGAAAGGTGCATTTGCCAGACGTGCCAGACGTCGTGCAATTTCAGTTTTTCCGACACCGGTCGGCCCGATCATTAAAATATTCTTGGGCGTGATTTCATTGCGTAACGCTTCCGGGACATTCATGCGACGCCAGCGATTACGCAGGGCGATGGCAACGGCGCGTTTGGCCTGATCCTGCCCGATAATATGTTTATCGAGTTCCTGCGTGATTTCACGAGGAGTCATGGGGGATTGCTTGATTAATGGAGTGTCCATGCTATTAAAAATCTAATTGTTCAATGGTGCGGTTCTGGTTGGTATAGATGCAGATGTCACCCGCAATCTGTAAGGCTTTTTCGACAATATCCCTTGCAGGAAGCTCGGTAGTGTCCATCATGGCACGTGCGGCAGATTGCGCATAAGGGCCACCTGAACCTATGGCCATCAGGTCATCTTCGGGCTCGATGACGTCGCCGTTACCGGAAATAATCAGCGAGGCTTCTTTATCGGCAACGCATAATAAGGCTTCGAGTTTGCGTAAAACGCGATCCTGTCGCCAGTCTTTGGCCAGCTCTACCGCAGAGCGCACCAGTTGGCCGCTGTGTTTTTCCAGCTTGCCTTCAAACAGTTCGAACAGGGTAAATGCATCGGCTGTACCACCAGCAAACCCGGCAATGACCTGATTTTTATGTAACCGGCGCACTTTGCGCGCATTGCCTTTCATCACGGTATTGCCCATGGTGACCTGTCCATCACCACCGATGACCACCGAGTTGCCTCGTCGCACCGAAAGAATGGTTGTGCCTCTGAATTGATCCAAAATTATCCTCTGTCTACACCCTGGATGGATGTGCAATAGTACACGAATTCAACGATATGGGGGTTGGCTCATTTAAATTCAAGAGGTTTACTATATTGTTATCTAATCGAGAATTCATCGGTGACAATCGAAAACAGTTTGTATTATTATTTAAAATATTTAGCCGATTACTCAGGTGCATAAATGAAATATAGAAAGCTAGGGCGAACAGGATTAGATGTCAGTGAGATTGGTCTGGGTACTATGACCTGGGGGCTGCAGAACACACAGGCTGAAGGCTTTGAACAGATGGATTATGCACTAGAGCAGGGCATTAATTTTTTTGACACGGCTGAAATGTATGCTATTCCTCCGAGTGCGGAAACCTTCGGTACCACCGAAACCATAATCGGTAACTGGTTTGCGGCCCGCTCAAATCGTGAAAAAGTAATTCTTGCCTCGAAGATAACGGGGCCGGGTCTGGCATGGATTAGAGGTGGTGATGTTATTAACAGGAAAAATGTCAAACTTGCTGTCGATAGCAGTTTGCAAAGATTACAGACGGATTACATAGATCTGTATCAATTGCACTGGCCTAACAGAGGGTCATACCATTTCGGAAAAATCTGGGATTTTTCCCCAAAATTTGATGCCCAGGCTGAGGAAGAGAACTTTTTGCAAGTGTTGCAAACGATGCAGGGCTTAATTCAGGAAGGGAAAATACGTCATATTGGTTTATCTAATGAAACCGCCTGGGGCATGACTAAATGGCTGCAGTTAGCTGAGAAGCATAATTTGCCGCGCATGGCATCTATACAAAATGAATATTCGCTGATGTGTCGTCACTTCGAACCTGATCTGAGTGAAATAGCAATACATGAAGACTGTGGGTTACTCGCCTGGTCACCACTGACCAGGGGTATGATAAGCGGCAAATACCTCGATGGTGCCCGACCGGAAGGAGCAAGGCTAAGCATTGAGACGCGACCGGAGCATCGTGCTCATAAGCAGACTGATGCGGCTATTCGAAAATATATTGAGCTGGCTGAAAAGCATAATCTGGATGTCTGCCAGATGGCCCTGTCATTCATCAATAATCAGCCCTTTGTAACTTCTACCTTGATTGGTGCCACCAATATGCAGCAGTTAAAAAGTAATATAGATTCGATTAAGCTGACTTTGCCCACAGAAGTGTATCAAGGTATCGAGAAAATAAGGCGTGAAAATCCTATGCCATTTTAGCCATTGAAAAGGCAGTAGCGCTTATGAAACTGTCAGGAATCTGAAGTTTTCTTGCGCGCACGGGGATGAGCCTTATCGTACACCTGGGCCAAATGCTGAAAATCGAGGTGCGTGTAAATTTGCGTGGTACTGATATCGGCATGTCCTAACAATTCCTGTACCGAACGTAAGTCAGAACTGGATTCGAGTAAATGGGTGGCAAATGAATGCCGAAGCATGTGTGGTGAAACATGCATACCCAGTGCCTGAGATTTAATCAATTTATTTAACCGGGTCTGAATAGAGCGATGTGATAACCGTTTTCCCTGTTTACTGGTAAACAGGGCTAACTCATCGGCCTGTTTGACATAAGCCGGTCGAATTTTAAGCCATTTTTGTATAGCAGCTATCGCTTTTCTACCGACCGGCAGGTAACGTGTTTTATTACCTTTACCGGTGACCCGCATTTCTCTTTCATTAAAATTAATGCTGTGTAAATTGAGTGAAGCAAGCTCAGCCAGTCTTAGTCCGGATGAGTAAATCAATTCAAATATCGCCAGATCGCGAATGGTTAAATCATCATCATTAACATGCGATTGCAATAATTGATCAATTTGCTCGGTGTCACAGGTTTTGGGAAGTTTTTTGGCGGTTTTTGGTGCTTTAACTTCTAACGCCGGGTTATTGCTCACCACACCCTGACGAATCAGATATTTATAAAAGCTGCGAATTGACGAGAGTTCGCGTTGAATCGTATTGCCTTTCCTGCCAAGTCGAAAGCGTTGTGCTGCAAAGGCTGATACGATTCGATAATCGGCCTGCTGCCATTGTTGAATTTCTCTGGACTGCAGAAATTCAGTAAACAGCTTCAAGTCTCGAGCGTAATTTTTGCAGGTATGAGGTGAATAATATTTTTCCGATTTGAGCATTTGTAGAAACGAGCTCAAATGCTGCTGTGAATCCATCTGCTATCTCAGATAGCTATTCAGTTTACTGCTGATCAGTTCACCCAGTTGAGTCAAAAATACCGTTCCCATGCCATCGACGAAGCGATCTTTGCTCTTACTGCCTAAAATTAACAGGCCAATATCGCTGGTATGATAAAGCGGAATTAACGCACATGAAGACAGTTGTCCCTGCTCACCCAGTAACAGTTTACGCATGCCCGGATCAAATGGCCCGAATATGGGTTTTCTATCATGCATCCAGCTTCTGACTTTGTTGGCGTGTTTACTGTCAGGATTCAGAATATTTTTTTCCTGTCCTTTAAGCTGACTGGCCAGATCATCATGAAAACAGAAGCCGACATAATCGGTGTAGAAGAAAGTTTCTACCTGGTCATGGGTCATGGCAATAATGTCGTGCAGGTGTTCCGCAGTCATTAACTCTAAAGACAGGCGATGAAAGCGTTGACTTAATTCTTCGTTTTCGCGGGCTATATGAACCAGTTCTGATAATTTGTTTTTAAGGTTTTGATTTTCATCCCTTAATACTTTGATCTGGCGTTCAACCAGAGAAACAGCAACCCCGCTTTCATGCGGGAAAGTCAGTTTGCTTAATATATCCGGGTATCGATCCAGAATGGCAGGATTATTTTTCAGGTAATCCATAACACTTGATTCGCCTATTGTTTCAGCCGGGATTTGTTTTACATTAATTGTTTTTGTCATATTTTTATCTCTCCTTCATACACCTGTGCGGTGGTGCCGGTCATCATAACCGGCTTGCCTTCACCTTGCCAGCTTAGCTGTAATTGTCCACCAGTTAGATGGGCGGTTGCATTTGCATCCAGCAGGTTAAGCCGGTTTGCCGCAGCCATGGCGGCGCAGGCACCACTTCCGCAGGCCTGAGTTTCACCTGATCCACGTTCATAAACTCTAAGTTTAAATGTATTGCGATTCACTATTTGCATGAAACCCACATTCACTCTTTGTGGGAAAAAAGGGTGAGATTCAAGTGCCGGGCCAATCGTTTCAACGCTAGCAGAGTCGATATCATTAACAATAATAACGGCATGCGGGTTGCCGATAGATAAAGCACTGAACTGTATTGGCTGGCCGTTAATGTCGAGTTGATAAGTATCCTGCTGGCGGTCTGTATCGAGTGGAATTCTGCCGGGTTCAAAATCGGGAATACCCATGTTGACCTCGACCTGAGATTCATCAATCATCTTCAACTGTAACAGGCCGGAACTGGTTTCCACTGGAATGATAGTTTTATCAGTTAACCCTTTTTCTCTGACAAAACGGGCGAAACAGCGTGCGCCATTACCGCACTGTGCGACTTCACTTCCATCTGCATTGAAGATCCTGTACCTGAATAAGGCATCTGCACCCTGAGCTTTTTCGACCAGCAACAATTGATCGAAACCAATGCCAAAATGCCTGTCAGCCCACTGGGCTATTTGCCGGGCTGTCAGGTTCACGGTCTGGTTAATGCCGTCGATGACCATGAAATCATTGCCCAGGCCATGCATTTTACTGAATTTTAGTTTCATTTAAGGTTGCTTTATTCCGCTAACAGGGTTTCACCACGGATCAGGTCTTCGAAGGTTTCGCGCTCCCGCACCAGGTAATGTTGATCTCCATCGACCATTACTTCAGCCGCGCGTCCGCGTGAATTATAATTTGAACTCATGGTGAATCCATAAGCTCCTGATGTGCGGATAGCCAGTAAATCGCCACGTTGAATTGACAGTTTACGATCCTTGCCGAGGAAATCACCGGTTTCACAGATTGGCCCAACCACGTCATAAATTTCAGCTTCGACAGAGGATTGCTGATTCACCGGGATGATTTTTTGCCAGGCCTGGTATAAAGCAGGTCGCATTAAGTCATTCATCGCTGCATCGATAATGGCAAAATTTTTGTGCGGAGTTTTTTTCTCAATATTAACGCGGCTTAATAAAATACCCGCATTGCCGGCGATTGCACGTCCGGGTTCAATGATGATTGTACCTGCAAAATCTATAAAGCGTTGTTTAAGAGCATTGACCCAGTCACTCGGTAGCGGAGGGGTCTCCTCATTATATTGAACGCCAAGGCCGCCACCGAGATCCATGTGTTCTATATTAATACCGTTGTCTGACAATTTGCTGATTAACGCTAATAACCGGTCTACAGCATCAATGAATGGTGATAGTTCAGTTAGCTGAGAGCCAATATGACAGTCAATCCCTTTAATTTCGATATTCTCCATTTTACTGGCTTTTACATAAATCCGTTCGGCATCGTCAAAGCTGATACCAAATTTATTTTCCTTCAGCCCGGTTGAAATATAAGGGTGGGTTTTCGCATCGACATCAGGGTTGACGCGAAATGAAATAGTGGCCTTTTTGTTCATGTCACCAGCTACTTCATTGAGGATTTCAAGTTCCTGCTCTGATTCGACATTAAAACAGTGAATCCCGACCTGCAAAGCCATTTGCATTTCATCGATCTGCTTACCGACACCGGAAAAAATAATTTTAGCAGGATCTCCTCCAGCCTTTAATACCCGCTGAAGTTCTCCTTTCGAAACAATATCAAAACCACTGCCAAGGCGTGCCAGAACATTCAGTACGGCCAGATTTGAATTGGCCTTAACGGCATAACAAACCAGATGTGGATGCTCAGCCAGAGCTGAATCGAAGGCTTTCCAGTGTCTTTCGAGAGTAGCTCTGGAATATACATACAGAGGTGTTCCATATTGTTCAGCCAAAGTTTGTAACGAGACCTGTTCGCAATGTAGTTGGCCGTTCTGGTAGTTAAAATAATCCAATGTTATTTACTCATTATTGTTAGCTGGAGCAGATTTATCGGCAGGAAGGGTTAAAGGACCTTTATTACCACAGCCTGAGATCGATAAAATCGTAACAGCAATTATTAACATTGCAGCAAAGTGATAAATAATTTTAAAGCAGCCGGAACTCAACGCCAAAAACCTGTTCTTAAAAAAGCAATATTATGTTTGTCGAGTTGATGTTTAACAAGTTGAATATTCATATTACGTTCAGTTTGTTTACCTATAATTCGATTTCCATTCAATTATGAAGAGGTAATCATGCAAAGAAGAACACTTTTAAAGTCCACTCTGGCCGCATCTGCCATAGGCGTTGCAGCCTCGGCTGGTCTGCTGGCTCCCGGATAGGCGCTGGCGGCATATCCTAAAGCAGCATTTGCAGCAAAAGATGCCAGTTCCGCACTGTCTGCAGCACTGGGATCTGGTAATTTTGAACATTCTGATGCGATCAAAATTAAAGCTCCTGATATTGCGGAAAATGGTTCAGTGGTTCCGGTGACCATCGAAAGCAGCCTGCCAGCTGTTGAATCTATTTCACTGCTGTCTGAATCGAATAATACCCCGATGGTCGCTTCTTTTAACCTGAATGGCTCACAAGCCTATATTTCAACCC
>CALCSG010000350.1 GCA_937894085.1 uncultured Gammaproteobacteria bacterium
TGGGTAGACACCAGCAGCTTGGCTATTTTACCTGTGAGCTGAATCAGTGGCATATTTTCTTTGATGATATGGAATTATTGAATTTACGCAAGGCCAGCCTGACAATCAGCGGTTTTCACCTGGGTTTACTTTATCACTCACAGGGAATGATCAACTGGCACAAAAATCATCCATATTGTTCTAAATGTGGCAATAGTACGCGTATGACTCATTCGGGACATGAAAGGAAATGCAATAATCCGGGTTGTAACCGAAGTCATTATCCTAAAATTGACCCGGCGGTTATTTTTTCAGTGGTTAATAATACGGGGGCAGAGTCAAAAATTTTGCTGGCAAGACAGGCCGGATGGGATGAACATCGCCATTCGGTATTAGCCGGTTATGTTGAACCGGGAGAAACACTGGAAGATACTGTAAAGCGTGAGGCTTTGGAGGAAACCGGACTTCAGGTAGAAAATATCGTTTATGAGGGTTCTCAACCCTGGCCTTTTCCCGGGCAGATAATGCTCGGCTTTAGCAGTCAAACTAGTCAATGGGATATCAATTTAATTGATCTCGAACTGGAGTCAGCCCGCTGGTTTAGTGCAGCTGAAATCGACAGTAAGGTTAATAAAGGAAAATTGAAAATGCCTTTCCAGGCTTCAATTTCATGGCAGCTGGTGAATACATGGTTTCGACAGCAAACAGGTTATGAGCTTAAAAAAAGTTGAATGCTTAATTGTAGATCGATAAATCTGCTTATTGAGTGCTGATGATACTTAACAGTTTAAGTCCCGTTATCAAAAGGCAGCGTGGTCTCGGATATAGTTAATCTGTATTTCCAGGATTTTAATTTCCTTGCGTAGTGATTCAGAACGTTTTGACGGCCCGCTGACTGACTCTAGTTGTTGAATACGATTCGACATGTTAGCGAGTGTAGTAACTAGCTTGGCTTCATCAATGGCCGAGTTAAGGCTATTTAATATCTGGTTGGTAGATACTGGATCTATATATGATTGACGTAAGCTCATTGTTTATTCCCCTTTTTTAACTGGTTATAACTATGGCGCAATGTAAAAGTGATAGATACAGGGCATTACGGAAAGTTATGTAAGAAAAGGATTACATTTGATGCAGGGGAAATATCAATAGTCTATTTTAGTGGCGTATTGGCAGTATTTACTTTTAGTGTAAATATCTTATTTATTCATCTTTAGTCATAAACCGGTAATCAATTGACAATGATCTACAGTGATCGCTATTCTATTATTTCTATAGTGAAACTACGCTCAGTAGAAACTGTCAAATTACACTGAATTTCTTACTCTTACCCTAAAGGATTTCCGCTTATATGTTGAATTTGTGTTTTTCAAATTATTCTAAATTTATGTCTACTTTTTTACTGGTGTGCTTTTTAGGGCCGTTATGGGCTCAGCAACAAACAGAAAAGGACGCTATAAAGTTTACTGAAATTTTAGAAGCAGCCAGTTTTGCAGATGTAGCCTACGGTACCGAGGCTGAGATAAGTGAATTTTTACAGTCCAGTAATTATAGCCTGACTCAATATCATATGATCCCACAGCTCAATATTGCTTTTTTTATCGCTACCGATGATCTAGCCAAAAAACAGATTATTGCTGTTCGTGGTACTTCCAATATTGAAAACACCATGCTCGATATATCGTTAAAGCTGACACCTGATGACTACACTGGAATACAGTTACACAAAGGGTTTTCTCTGGCAGCCAAACAGGTGTTTGCTGAAATTCAACCGGTGATCAAAAAAGATTATCAAATTAGTACTACGGGGCATAGCCTGGGAGGTGCTGTCGCTTTGATCCTGGCAATGTATCTCGATACAGATCACTTTAACGTAGGGCAGGTAATTACATTTGGTCAGCCCAAGGTGAGCAATATTGCCGGCACAAAGAAATTCGAACATTTGAATTTAATCCGCGTTGTAACACCGCTGGATCTGGTTCCGCTCGTGCCGCTTTTTGATCCTCTTGATATTAATAATGTCGATATTTACTGGCATGGTGGTAAAGAGGTACTGTTGTTAAGCGATACCCAGTTTGCCATTCTGGAAGGCATAAGCAGCATGTTACGAGCCACAAAATTTACTCAGCAAGTGCTTAATGATGAAAATTTGAAAAACCACCAGATGTCGTTTTATATAGAAAAGCTGGATGAAAAAAAGAGCAGGTCTGAACTTGTGCCGTTTAAGAATAGTTTTAATTTATTTAACCTGTTTGGTAGCTAATAAAAAACTTATTACCTGGCTGGCCTTTCAGGGAAGCCGGTTGTTATTGATTCCTGAATTCGCGCAAGTATATTATTAAAATTGACATTTAATTGTTTTGATAAGTCCTTGATCTGGTTGTCTACAGGGCAGTTAGCAGCGCTCTGAAAGATAAACTGGCTAACGCAGTATCACAGTTTGTATCTATAATTTCTTTAAACATTCCAGGTATTTATTATCATCTGGCATACTGTTATTTCTCTGGGCTATCCATAACGCTTCTCCCAGGCATTCAATCATAGAGTGTTCCGCCTCATGCTGGCCGAGTCGGTTACTCAGTTTTTGATGAATCTTCTGTATGCCTGTGGGCCGGTCTGTAGAGGTTTGTTCTCGCAGAGCGATATGGATTCCCATGTGTAAAAACGGATTACTATTTCCCGATTCCGGATTGAATTCTTCATCTCTGACAGATTGACCCTGATCCAGTAAAGCATGGTATTCGGGATGTAACTGGATAATGTCAGCAATCACGGACTCCATTGGTTCGAGTATTTTATGCTGTTGCAGTTTTTGCCAGACGGTTAAATATATCTGCCTGATTTCATCTCTATTCTGGAACATACCGTAAGCTGTTTTATGGACGAGCAGGTATTATAACAGCTAACAGCTAACAGCTGAGAGTTGAAAAAGAAATCAGTCCGATGTTTTCTTTTTAAATTCACACAAATCTTCAATGATGCAACTGCCACAGCGTGGTGTTCTGGCAATGCAGGTATAACGTCCATGCAGGATAAGCCAGTGATGCGCATTCTGTTTAAATTCCTCAGGGACGAGTCTCATCAGGCGTTTCTCAACTTCCACCACATCTTTGCCGGGAGCTATGCCTGTGCGGTTAGATACGCGAAAGATATGAGTGTCTACCGCGATGGTGGGTTCTCCGAAGGCGGTATTAAGTACAACATTGGCGGTTTTACGACCAACACCTGGTAAAGCTTCGAGGCTTGCTCTGTCTCTGGGGACCTGTGAATTATGCTTTTCTACAAGAATCTGGCAGGTTTTGATGATGTTTTTAGCCTTGGAATTAAATAAACCAATGGTTTTAATGTATCGCTTTAACCCTTCTTCATGCAACACCAGAATGGCTTCTGGTGTGTTTGCAACGGCATATAGTTTATCAGTAGCCTTGTTGACACCAACATCAGTTGCCTGTGCAGATAGCACAACAGCAATCAGTAACTCAAAATCAGAAGAATAATGGAGTTCTGTTTCGGGATGAGGGTTCTGTTCTTTTAAACGGCTAAAGATCTGTGTTCTTTTTTCTTTATTCATGAGCAGGCAGGATGCGCCTAGCGCACCGGTTTAGATAGTCGCTGGTAATGCTGCGCACGGCGCCACCCTACGTTGTGGCTACTGGTTCAGCTGAAACAGATCGAATGGGCTGTTTGATTCTTTTTTCAATCAGGTTTTTACCGACGATCAGAAATGCCAGTCCAAAGAATGCGCCGGGAGGTAATACGGCTAACAGAAATCCGCCATAGTCATCACTCAGTGTTATTCTTAATGCTTTGGCACCTTCACCGAACATCAGGTCGGCATTTGCCAGTATGGTACCGAATCCTATCACTTCGCGCAGCATGCCCAGTATGGTCAATACGATGAGGAACCCCAGGCCCATCATGAAACCATCCAGAGCTGAAGCGGCGACCGGGTTTTTTGATGCAAAACCTTCTGCACGCCCAATGATGGAACAATTCGTTACTATCAGGGGAATAAAAATACCCAGTACCAGGAACAGGTCGTAAAACCAGGCTTTCATGGTGAGTTCAATAATGGTAACGATTGAAGCAATAATCAGCACAAATACAGGCAGTCGAACTTCGCTTCTGACAACATTTCGAATCGCTGAAACAAGGCTGTTGGATAATACCAGGGTGATTAATGTTGCGAGTCCCAGCCCGATCCCATTAATTGTCGTGCTGGTAACTGCCAGTAATGGGCATAGTCCAAGTAATTGAACCAGCGCTACATTATTTTTCCATAATCCACTATAGGTTATTTCGCCTGGTGTTGAGCTCATTGGTACAGGTTCTCTCGATTGATTTCATAATACTGCAGAGTCTTTTTTACTGCTTTTACAATAGCCCTGGGTGTAATGGTTGCGCCGGTAATCTGGTCGAAAGCTCCACCGTCACGTTTTACTTTCCAAAAGTCAATAATCGGGTTTAATAATGATTTTCCATCAAAGCCTAAAATCCAGTCAGATTTGCGCACTTCGATGGAGTCTCCGAGTCCGGGCGTTTCATTATGTTTGACCGCTCTTACACCGGCCACAGTCCCATTTTCATACACCGCGATCAATAAGTCGATATTACCGTTATAGCCACCAGGTGCAACTGCGTTGAAAACGACGGCAACCGGCTGTTGCGCTTTACGAGCTCGATAAACAATTGAAGGTAAGTCTGTTCCCAGTAATTCAGAAGACGCAACTTCCAGTATGTCTAAAGCTATATCATTATCCATCTGATCGGCAGGTATCAGGGCGTATAAATTACGTAACAGCACCTTCTTTTCGTTGGCGGCAATAAGTTCCAGAGTATTCTGTTGGGTAAATGCCACCAACGTGGTTCCGATGACTGAAAACAGCCACAGCAGAAACCCGGAAATCATGATTTGTTTATAATTCATTACGCTGAACCTAATGATCCTCGGGTGGATTAACCCCGAACACTCGGGGTTGGGTGTAATAATCGATTAGTGGAACCGACATATTTGCCAGCAGTACTGCAAATGCAACACCGTCAGGATAACCGCCCCAGCGCCGTATAACAAAAATCAGCGCACCAATCATGAAGCCATAGATCAGTCTTCCTTTAACCGTAGTGGATGCGGTAACCGGATCAGTTGCAATGAAGAAAGCACCCAGCATCAGTCCACCGGAAAACAGTTGGAAACCTGGAGAAGCGACACTGTCCGGATCAACGATATAGAAACTAACAGAGAATATTAACATGCCCAGAATCACCATCACCGGGATGTGCCAGCGAATGGTTTTAGTGAATATCAGGTAAAGACCACCTATAAACCACCAGTTTGCGATCCATTCCCAGCCAACTCCGGCAAAGTCACCAAATACGGGAGATTGTTTTATTTCACTGATCATCATGTTTAAACCGAGGCTGGTTTTATATTGATCCAGTGGTGTTGCCGAAGTAAGGGCATCCCATTGCTGGATATCTACCAGTCCCAGGGTATAGCTAAAAGCCTGCACGATATTTAACGAGTCAGCGCTAATCTGTAGCGGTAAATACCAGGTAGTCATTTCTACCGGGAATGAGATTAGTAATACCACGTATCCCACCATGGCGGGATTAAACGGATTAAAACCGAGACCCCCATACAGATGTTTACCGGCTATCATAGCGAAACCTATACCCACGGCAATTAGCCACCAGGGGCTGTGCATTGGAATACATAAGGCGAATAACCAGGCGGTTACAATTGCACTGTAATCAGTTAGATAGGGTTTCAGCGGTCTTTTTCTGAGCAGCAGGATAGCTGTTTCAAAAAGCAGTGCAAAGCCAATAGCAAAAATCAGGTTTACAATCAGACCGACACCGAAAAACCAGATATAGGCGATTGAGCCAGGGACCAATGCGATGATGACATTCAGCATCAAACGATTGGTAGAGGCTGAAGGCGTGATATAGGGTGAAGAAGGTGTCGTCATGCGTCATCCGCTGTGGTTTTGTTACGCCTGGCATTGGCTTCATCAATCTGACGTTGCTGCTCATCTGTCAGGTTACTGGTGTTTTTAGGATCAACCTGTTGAGCCTTTTTACGTGCTTTCACTCTTTCCAGTGCAGCTTGAACAGCATCTACGGTTTGGCCAGCAGGACTATTATCGCTCTGTGTTGCTTTTGTGGCCTGCTCTGCAGCTTTTTTCTTCGCCAGCGCTTCTCTTTTTTGCTGGCGTCTTTCTTCGTCCAGTTGTTTCTGCCTGGCAATACGCGCTTCGCGAAATTCATGACGTTTACGCGCGCGATCTGACTTGTAGGTGTTTTTACGTTGTTGCCAGATTTCACCTTTGGCATGACGATAATATTGTACTAGAGGAATATGGCTGGGACATACAGCAGAGCAACAACCGCATTCGATGCAATCGAAAAGATGGTAACTTTCGGTAAGATCAAATTGATGAGTTTTACTGTACCAGTAAAGTTGTTGAGGTAATAACTGCACCGGGCAGACTTCGGTGCAACTTCCACAGCGAATGCATTCATTAACTTCGGGTTGATCTAAATGGTCAAGTACCAGAATCGTATTAGTTGCTTTCACAACCGGGATCTGATCACTTTCCAGAGTCAATCCCATCATTGGGCCACCCATTATCAGTTTGGGTTGTTTTACTTTGTAACCACCAGCCAGTTGAATAAGGTGACTGACGGGAGTGCCTAATGGCGTGAGCCAATTTCCAGGGTTATTAACGCCGGGGCCGGTAACCGTGACGATGCGAGATGTGAGCGGCTGACATTCATCGATAGCTTTTGCTATTGCTGCACAGGTCCCTACGTTTTGACATAAAATTCCTATTTCAAATGACAGCTGACTACTGTGAACTTCAAGCCCCGTCAGCAACTTAATAAGCTGTTTTTCACCACCAGAAGGGTATAACGTCGGAATGCTGGTAACCCGGGTATTGGCCAGGCTGGTATCGGCTAAAGCCTGTTGCATGGCTTGAATGGCAGCGGGTTTATTGTCTTCAATGCCGATAATCGTTTGTTCAGGCTGCAAAATGGTTTGCAGATAAGTAATGCCTTTGAAGATATCTGCGGCGTTATTTTGCATTAGCACATCATCACAGGTGATGTAGGGCTCGCACTCTGCGCCATTGATTATCAGAGTTTTTATACCGTGCTTAATGGCGGTAGTTAGTTTGGCGGCGGTTGGAAACACGGCGCCACCCAAACCGACAATCCCTGCCAGACGAATCATCGCTAACAGATCCGACTTCTGTAAATCATTCTTCTGGTAGCTGTTTTCTGGCTGTTCGAAAACTTCATCCTTGCCATCGGGAATTAATATAAAACATTCGGCTTTTTGACCGGAAGCATGCGCAATAGCGCGTTCTTCTATCGCTTTGATAGTACCTGAAGTAGAAGCATGAACCGGAGCACTGACAAATGCTGATGATTCTGCCAGTAATTGTCCGCGTTTTACAGTGTCGCCTGTTTCAATAACCGGAGTATTAGGTTCACCAATATGCTGGCTAACTCTGATAATAATTTCATCAGCCAGGCTGGCGACCTGCAACGGTTGTGTAAGTGACTCAGCTTTATGCTCATCGAGGTGTAAGCCCCCGTGAAATTTATAAACACTATCAGCCATGTGTCATCTCGGTTGATTCATTTGGTGATAATGTTTTCGGTTCAGGCCATTTCCAGTCCGCCAGTGTTTGTTTGATCGGGATCATATCAATGCAATCGACCGGGCAGGGTGGTAGACACAGTTCACAGCCTGTGCACTCAGATTCGATAATCGTATGCATGTGTTTTGCAGATCCTAAAATAGCATCTACAGGGCAAGCCTGAATACACAATGTACAACCGATGCAATTCATTTCATCGATCACTGCGACCAGCGGTACTTCGCTATGTTCCCCATGTTCGGCATTGAGCTCCAGCACTTCAGTATCGAGTAAATCGGCTAACGCAACAATGGTTGATTCGCCCCCCGGTGGGCACTGATTAATGGGGGCTTCTCCTTTGGCAATTGCTTCTGCGTAAGGACGGCAACCGGCAAAACCACATTGTCCGCATTGTGTTTGCGGCAGAACGGCATCGATCTGGTCGACAATCGGATTACCTTCAACTTTGAAGCGGATTGCTGCATATCCCAGAATCAGGCCAAAACTGCCTGCGATAAAGCTTAAGGTTAAAACAGCAATTAGAACAAGCATGCTAGTGTCGTGCCCCATCCAATGCGTAATTTGCTGAATCTGTAATTATCATGTTGGAACACTATAATTTAACCAGTCCGCCAAGTCCCATGAAAGCCAGGGACATCAGTCCAGCGGTGATTAATCCGATTGCAGCACCCTGGAAAGGCGCCGGAACATCAGCCACATTGACTCGCTCACGTAGCGCTGCAAACAGGATAAGTACCATGGAAAACCCTAATGCGGCACCGAATCCATAAAAAGCGGATTCAAGGAAAGTATGATCTTCCTGAATATTTAAAAGTGCGACGCCGAGCACAGCGCAGTTAGTAGTGATGAGCGGCAGGAAGATGCCCAGCACGTTATGCAGCAACGGGCTGGTTTTATGAACTACCATTTCGGTAAAGTTCACCACCGCAGCAATAGTGATGATAAAGGCAATGGTACGTAAAAATTCGAGATCAAGCGGAGCGAGTACCCAGTTGTTAACAATATAACTGAGCACCGCTGATAGTGTTAATACAAAGGTGGTTGCCGCACTCATACCGATGGCGGTTTCTACTTTACGTGAAACGCCCATGAATGGGCACAGGCCCAGGAATTTTACCAGCACGATGTTGTTAACAAAGATCGTGCTAACCAGTATTAAAAGGTATTCAGTCATGGCGATGATTATACGGGTATGCCAATTATATGCCTAGTTGGCATCTGAGATATTTGCTTTTTTTTAATTCTTTTTGTTGCTTACAGGAATGAGAGTTCGCTCACAAAGTTAGATATTTTAAGAGCAGTTCTCAATATATAACACGAAATTAAAGGTGTTTTCACATTTTTATTTCAATCAACGACTAGGCTACTTAGATCTATTAACCTGGTTGCTGTTTTATATATGAGCTGTTATAAATTTTCTACCACAATTCGATTCTTTAGTTTTGTTGTTATATTGCTGTCTGCTATTTCAGGTTTAACTGCCTGTGGTGGTTCTGGCGATAATCCATCTGATCAGGGAAATGAAACTGCAACTGCAATGTCTGAGCAGGTTGTTGTTCAGGTTGAGCCCGCAAACAGTGAAGATATTGTTGTAGAAGTCACTGAACCAGCAATAACAGTTACAGTGGATTATCAGCAGGTTGTTGAAACCGGGTTTCCAGCACCTCCGGTAGTCGTCACGTATACCTCTACCGCTGCCAGATCACTGGAAAGTATTTCTATAGCTCCGTTTATCGATACTCTGGCTAAAGGTAGTCAGCAGGCTTTTACAGTTACCGGGTTTTACTCAGATAACTCTAAACAAAATATTTCAAAACTGGTTACATGGAGTGTTGATGATTCGCAAAAAGCTATAGTGGATGAAGCCGGTAATATCAATACTCTTGCAGAAGGAATAGTAACAATTACTGCGGTTGCGGATACAGAGCAGAGTGTAAGTAAACAATTAACAATTACTTCTGCGACGCTGGATTCTATAGAGATAATTCCTGCGCTGTCAGAAGTTACTGCTGGAACTCATAAAAACTACCAGGCGATCGGTCATTACTCCGACGGTTCCTTGCAGAATATAACTCAGCAGGTGCTCTGGCAAAGCAGTGATTCCTCTGTAGCAAGCATGAGTGCTGCAAAACTGATTACATTTTCTGCCGGGCAGAGCCAGATTACAGCTTCTGCGGGTAAAGTTATTGCACACGCCGGTGTAAAGGTTTCTCCTGCCCAACTGGAAAGAATTGAAATTGATTCTTTCGCCTCCAGCCTGGCAAAAGGTACTCAGCATGAATTAACGGTAAAAGGATATTTTAGTGATTTTACTTCGCAGGATATTACAAATGTGGTTAGTTGGCAGGTCGCAGAAGCTTCTATTATCAGTGTAAACGCTGATACTGCAATATTGTCTGCGCTTGAACAGGGTAGTACCGAACTTACAGCAAGCTTTGATGGCATCAGTGTCGTGAAAACAGTTCAGGTTAGAGATGCTTTATTGTTAGATATTGACATTCAGCCGAGAAATCCTGTGGTGGCTGTCGGGCAGAGACAGGCCTTTAAAGCTACTGCTATCTACAGTGATCAAACAACCCAGGATATTACCCGTCTGGTTAACTGGCATTCATCAGACTTAAGCCTTGCCGATATTGATAACAGGCTTGAGTTCAATGGTGAGGCTTATACCTTCAAAGCAGGGTTAACCAGTATATCGGCTTCTTATCAGCAATATCAGGTATCCACCCAGTTCACTATAAACGATGCTGAGTTGGTCAATATAGAAGTCCGTCCGTCCCATGCCGAGCTGATAAAAGGATTGCAGCAACAATTTATAGCTACAGCCTATTATTCAGATGGCTCTCAACAACTGGTGACAGACCAGGTTCAGTGGTCCAGCACAGATGTCCAGGTGAGTCATTTTGTGGGTAATGAGCCGGGGTTATTTAAAGCGAATTCGGTAGGGGAAAGTAAAATAATTGCTGCGTTGAGTCATCAGCAATCTTTTACCAGCCTTAAAGTCATTGAATCAGAATTAACAGGGCTTTCAATAATTACTGAAGCAACACCGATACCTGAAGGAATCGGGCAGCGTCTGAAGGCTATCGGGAACTACTCAGATGGTAGCAGTATAGATGTATCGCTGCAGGTAGTGTGGCAGGTTATGGCTCCGGAAGTTGCGTCAATCAGCACGCATAATGGATATATTATGATAGCTGGGGTAAATACTGGTAGTACTGAAGTTATTGCAAAACTGGGAGAAACAACATCTTTTGCGGCTATTGATGTGGTTGCAGCAACTTTGCAACAGATACAGTTGATTGCCGATAGTAACTTTTTGTATGTTAATCAACAGTTACAATTACGGGCTGAAGGCGTATTTTCTGATGGTAGTGTTCAGGATGTGAGTAATCTGGTGAGCTGGATAAGTGATGCTCCTGACGTGGCCGGGGTCAGCAATTATGCAGAAACCAAAGGCCTGCTAAAAGCATTTTCCGCAGGGATGCCAGGCTTGTATGCATCCTACTCAGGTATAACTTCAGAGACTATCAATCTTAACATCGTTGATGATCCGAACATACCTGCTGCTCTCAGCATTCAGGCATCTCCCAATGTGATTTTTAACAATGGCCTGGATAACACAAGTTTAATGGTGACTGTCAAACCGTTACAGCAACGGGGTGTTATAGCTGATGATACTGTTATTAAATTTACTATTCAGGATAATGGCGTTAGCAGGACGGAGAATATCCACACCCTTGATGGAGTCGCTATACTTGAATTATCGTCGGAGAGTGAAGGTTTTATTTCGATTCAGGCTGAGTTGCCAGGCTTTGAATTGACGGCAACTACCAGTGTTTTTAGTACCTCTAATTTTAACCGGGTGCTGCAAGTTATTCCTCTATCAAGAGTTGTTTATAATCAGGGTGAATACCTGCAGGGAAGCCTGTTTGGTCTGTATTTGAGAAACCTGTCTAACCGTGATTTTTCCCTGCTGTCCTTTCAAACCAGAAATGGTACCGAGCATTTAGCCAGTTCACCGGTGATAGACCCGCAGTATTTAAGTGGTGGTGTATTATCAGGCAGTGAATATACCGGTATTATTTATCAGCTGGATAATGATGTTGTGGATAATGGAATATCAGCGAGTTATGTGCTGGCAGACCAGGATATGGGGCAGGCCTTTGGCTTCACAGTGAGATTTTCCAGGCAATGAATAGTGTATAAGCTATAGGGCACCCCTTGCTGGTGCCCTTTATGTAGCATGAGTCAGGTTTAAAATTACAGTCCGAGAGGTGTAAGAAAGCCCCGCCAGGATCACTCCTGCAATTTACAACCCCAGTCTGTTGGCGACGAAATCAGCATCTTTATCGCCACGCCCGGAAAGATTAATAAGAATCGTTTGATCAGGACTCATGCTGGCAGCAATGCGCATGGCATAGGCGACAGCATGGGCTGATTCCAGTGCTGGAATAATGCCCTCCAGGCGCGATAGTTTCATAAATGCATCAAGGCATTGCTGATCATCAGCAGTTTCGTATTCAACACGTTTAATATCTTTCAGATAACAGTGTTGCGGCCCGACACCAGGGTAATCCAGACCTGAAGCTATCGAATACACAGGCAACGGGTTTCCTTCACTGTCCTGCAGGTTGTAACATTCAAAACCATGAATAGCACCCTTGGTGCCGAGTGTCAGGGTTGCGGCATGTTGCCCAGTGTCGAGTCCTTTACCGGCAGGCTCTACGCCCACCAGTTTCACATTTTCATCATTTAAAAAAGCGGTGAATAAACCGATAGCATTAGAGCCACCGCCAACACAGGCAGTGATAATGTCGGGTAGTTTGCCTTGCTTGTCGAGAAATTGCTGACGCGCTTCACGTCCGACGATGCTTTGAAAGTCTCTAACCATTTTTGGAAAAGGGTGTGGTCCAACCACTGAACCAATCGCGTAAAAATAATGAACTGGATCTTTCAGGTATTCTTCGAAAGCGCTGTCGACTGCATCTTTTAAAGTTTGAGTACCGCGGGTGACCGGCACCAGTTTGCAACCCAGTATTTTCATTTTGGTGACATTCGGGTGTTCCTTCTCGATATCGACTTGTCCCATGTGAATCTCGCACTCGATGCCGACCAGTGCACAGGCTGTAGCGAGTGCAACACCATGCTGACCGGCGCCTGTTTCTGCCAGTACTTTTGTTTTACCCATGTATTTGGCAAGTAAGGCTTCACCGAGACAGTGATTAATTTTATGTGCGCCGGTATGGTTCAGATCTTCGCGTTTAAGAAAAATTTTTGCGCCACCAACTTCCTCAGATAATCGTTTTGCATAATAAACAGGACTTGGACGACCGGTGTAATCGGTATTCAGGTCAGCCAGCTCCTGTTGAAATTCGGGCGTTTGGCGTACTTTTTCATAGGCATCATTAATTTCATTCATGATCTGAATTAATTCAGGAGGAATGACCTGGCCGCCATATTCTCCGAAATACCCATTATCGTCGGGCATGGGTGCAAAAGTTATAGACATTTATTTTCCTTTGGTTGGTGATTAACAGCAAACACATCGACATCATTTGGTTAGAATTTAAAGATGTGGTTAAGTTCTTGGTTAGAATAATAATTACAAAGCTGGTGTAGTCAATAGCAGATGATAAAAGGAAACCTGATTACACCTGATATTCAGCTATTTATTATTTTGAACCCGAAGAAACGCTTTAATTGCTGAGAAGCAAAGAACACTAAGATTGGCAGCTCCAAGTAGCTTAAGGCTTAGCAAATCAGGACTGGTTTTTCCATTGCGTTCTTTGCGCCCTGGCGAGAAAATATTTATCTGTAATTTTTTTGAAAATGGCTGAGTTTTCAGGGTAATCAGGAAATGAGGCCGGTTCACCGAACAAGTTTCTTTTATCTACTTATTCAGGGTGGTATCTCAACCACATCAAAGTGATTACTTCCTGTCAGTTTCTTTATATGGCTTTAGATGGTGAACCACTGCTATGATTCATGTCAGGCATTATTACCCCCAGTTGTTGCCGACTCCCGGCATCAGGTGTTGAAGGTATAATAATTGTCAATAGCTGTGATGGCTGTCAGTACCTGAAAATATTGTTTTACGTTTGATAACACGTGGGAAAACCGAAAATGAGAAATGATTTTGTTATAAATGGTAGACAGGTCAAAGCTGGTAGCAGGGAAATCGTTAATATCAGGTTACCTGCATTACACTCGGATGCTACTGTTATTATGCCAGTTCATGTCATTCATGGACTGAAGGAAGGTCCAACCCTGTTCATAAGTGCTGCCGTACATGGTGATGAAATCAATGGCGTAGAAATTATTCGCAGGGTATTGGGTTTTTCCGCTATTAACAGTTTAAAGGGGACATTGCTGGCAATTCCCGCGGTCAATGTATTCGGCTTTGATGCACACTCTCGCTATTTACCGGATCGGCGTGATCTAAACCGCAGCTTTCCAGGTCGTGAACAGGGAACGCTTGCCGGACGCCTGGCTAATACATTTATGA
>CALCSG010000351.1 GCA_937894085.1 uncultured Gammaproteobacteria bacterium
CGTTTGTTCAGTGAGGTATAAGCTATAATCGATAGTTACGCTGAGCAGTTACAAATTATCAAAATCAAAATAGAAAGTTGATCTCTGTCACATTATTTAAATGTGGTTTATTTGATTACACAGGCTGGTGAAGTAAGTTTGCTGTTATTCCCCTGTATTTATGGTAATTCTGATAGAATACTTGTCTGGTTTTTTAAACAAATTGTTATGTCTAATTTTCAAGATACAGATAACTTTCAGGATATATTTATTAATGATGTTCCAATGATGGATGTGCGTGCGCCGGTAGAATTTAACAACGGCGCATTCCCACACACGATTAATGTGCCTCTACTGGATGATAAACAGCGTGAAGAAGTTGGCAAAAAATATAAGGATGCTGGACAGGATGAAGCTATTGCTCTGGGTCTGAAACTTTCTACCCCGGAAATGCGAGAGCAGCGCTTAAGTAACTGGAAAAAATTTGTACAGGAACACCCCGAGGGTTACCTGTACTGTTTCCGTGGTGGATTACGCTCGCGCACATCGCAAGCCTGGTTGAAAGAGCAGGGCATTGATTATCCGCTGATTAAGGGCGGCTATAAGGCAATGCGTACTTATCTGTTGCAGCAACTGGAAGAAACCGTATCAACAACACCTTTTGTGATTTTAAGTGGATTGACCGGTTCCGGTAAGACCAGGGTTTTAAAGAAAACCCGTTATCATGTTGATCTTGAAGGACTGGCTGATCATAAGGGGTCAGCGTTTGGTAGAAATGTTCATGATACTCAGCCGACACCTATAAACTGGGAAAACCAGTTATCTATCGCCTGTCTACAGCATCGCCATCAACATCCTAGGGCCGGTATCTTACTGGAAGATGAAGGAAAGCTGATCGGGCGTTTGCTTATTCCGCCAGTGTTTCATCAAAAAATGGTGGTATCCCCCAGGATTTTTCTACAAAGACCATTAGAAGAGCGTATAGCTATTATTAGAGAAGATTATTTCGCAGATAACTGGCCACAATATCAGCAAAAATATGGTGCACAGGCAGAACAGTATTTTTCTGAGTTTTTATTAGGCAGCCTGTCGAGAATTCAGAAAAGGCTGGGTGGTGAACGTTATCGTTTAATCCATGCAGCGTTTAAAAAAGCCTTAACCCATCTTTTTGAGTCGGGAGAATTTACTCTTTTTGACGAAGGTATACACTTATTATTAATGGAGTATTATGATCCGATGTACCAGTATCAATTAGAAAAAAAGCCCAGAGACGTTGTTTTTCAGGGCTCAGAAGCAGAGATACTCGAATGGACTGAAGAGCATTTGAAAACTTTTTCAGATCAAGTTAACGGCGCCGATCATAAAATGGGACTGGCCTGATAAAATTATGAAAACACTTTATCTTGTCAGGCACGCTAAATCTTCGTGGAAAGACAGCTCATTATCAGATTTACAGCGGCCTTTAAATAAGCGGGGTTTTAAAAGTGCTGCAAAAATGGGACAGCGTCTGCAATTAGCAGGTGTAATTCCTGATCTCATTATTAGTAGTCCTGCGAATAGGGCATTAACAACCGCAAAATTACTGGCTAAAGAGATTGCTTTTGATTCGAAGTTAATCACTAAGGATGATCGCCTTTATTTTAAAGGAACATCCTCCATGTTAAAAATAATTCAAATAACAAAATCAAATTTCGACACCTTAATGTTAGTAGGTCATAACCCTGATATGACATCACTGCTCAATAAACTGTGCGGATATCAAACCGGTAATATGCCGACCTGTGCTATAGCCAGCATTCAGTTTGATTGTGGATGGGAAGGAGTTAAAGACCACAGTGGATCTTTAATTGAATATGATTATCCCGCTAAATAACCTGAAGTTTTAAGAAATTTAAATTACTTAGTGTTACCTGTATTGGCGTTATCCAGATGGATGAATGCCGGTTAGACATTTTTTCATAAAAAGTAAACCGTCCCTAAAAACAATATTATTGGAGTGATGCGTTTTTAAAAACTGCGATTTCCCTTTTAAAAACTGCGATTTCCCTGGTTGTTTACATGGACTGCCCAATTTTTTTAGATTGCTTAGCTGAATATCAAATTATGGGTAATACTTGATGTGATTTAACAAGTCTGCCTTTTCTTGTAGAGATTCTCTTGACAATAATTCATCTTTTCTTCAAACTGCTATATAGCATCTATCCCGTACTGGTTGATCCTTTCTTAATGCTAACCGTTTATGAGCAGGTCTCCTGAAATATAAAGGAAGTGCTTTAACCTGATGATCAACGCTGCGGGTGAAGGTCGATTAATAACAACTAATTATTCTGTAAATGCAGATTTTAAGGTGAAATTATGTCCAGCGGTTATCAAGATTCGTATCCTGTTTTTTCACAATCCAGTGCCAACCCGCAAACTAGATCGGCATTTTATTCTTCATTGCATCCCGATCTTAGCGGTTCTGATCTTTCTGCTATACCGGCAAAAGATAGGAAAAAACTGTTTCTACAGATTTTACAGAACAAAGTTCATGGTATTTCATTTAGTCCGTACATGGACGGTCAACAGCCTGGCATGGAGATATCTGCAGAGCAGATTCTAGCCAGATTAAATATCATCAAGCCTTATACAAACTGGATCAGAACTTTTTCCTGTACGGAAGGAAATCAGCTAACACCTGGTATTGCACATGAACAGGGTTTAAAGACTATGGTGGGCGTCGGAATTGGTGATGATAAGGATAAGAATGAGGTGGAGTTTTTAAATGGTATCGAAATCGCCAAAGCAGGGCAGGCTGATATATTGGCGATCGGTAACGAAGTTTTATTGCGTGGAGACCTTGAGGAAGATGAGCTATTGGCGTTAATACAGCGCGCGAAAAGTGCGGTGCCGGATGTTCCTGTCGGTTATGTAGATGCTTATTTTCTTTTTGAAAATTATCCCCGGATTGCTGAAGCCTGCGATGTGTTATTGATCAACTGTTACCCTTTCTGGGAAAGCTGTCCGGCGGAGTATTCCCTGTTGTATATGAAAGAAATGTATCGTAAGGCGGTTAAAGTTGCTAATGGTAAAAAGGTTATCATCAGTGAAACCGGTTGGCCGAATATTGGGTCGCCTTTTGGTGGAGCGGTTCCTGGGGCTGATAATGCATTGAATTATTTTATTAACAGCTATCAGTGGGCAGCAGAAGAAGGTATCGAGATTTTCTATTTTTCTTCATTCGATGAGTCATGGAAAACCGGTGATGAGGGGGATGTTGGGGCCTACTGGGGATTATGGGATAAGGACGGAAATCTGAAGTACGTATAAGGTAGTTATTATGAAATTTTCAGACAGACTGGGTATTGAGTTTGGTAACGCGATTTGTTATTCGGGTTACCGCGAAGGACAGTCACCGGTAGACTCGATCTATCCCAGCTATGAACAGGTTGCCGAGGACTTGAAAATTCTGCATCAGCAATGGCAATACCTGAGGATCTATGACTGTAGTCGTCATGCGGATCTGGTGTTAGAGGTTATTCGAAATGAAAAACTGGACTTTAAGGTCATGCTTGGCGCTGATGTTGCTGCCGAAGTAAACAGTCCTGGTTGTCCATGGGGAGCGGACTATTCGGATGGTGTGCTAAAGAGCAATAGCCTGGCTAATGATACACAAATTAACCGCCTGATTGATCTGGCTAATGAATACCCGGATATCATATTTTCCGTATCAATTGGCAATGAAGCTAGCGTGGAGTGGAGCGATCACCAGGTTCCGGTGGATCGCCTGATCAGCTTTGTGCGCAGAATAAAACAAACTGTAAATCAACCGGTTACCTTTTGTGAAAATTACGTACCCTGGACCGATAAGCTGGAACCATTGGCAGCCGAACTGGATTTTATATCATTGCATACCTATCCGGTCTGGGAGTATCAGACCATTGATGGTGCACTTCAATACACTAAACAAAATTATAAAAGTGTCGCACTTCACTACCCTGATAAACCGGTTGTAATTACCGAAGCAGGCTGGACTTCACGCTCTAACGGGCGGGGTATTGAATGCTGGAATGTATCGCAGGAATTTCAGGCACAGTATTACGGCGAATTGATGGACTGGAGTAATAAAAAACAAATATTGACCTTTGTGTTTGAAGCGTTTGACGAACCCTGGAAAGGTTCTTCGGACCCTGATGAACCGGAAAAGCACTGGGGTATTTTTACCGTTGATCGTAACCCAAAACTGGTTATGCAGGAACTCTATAGCCATCTCTGGCCGCATGATATTAATAGCGCCCAGGTAGCAGAGGGATAGATAACTCAGGTTTAATAATCTGTTGCCGACAGATTTCCGTTAAAAACGTACGGGCTGACTGTATTACATGATTTTCATGCATGGCCATATATTTGTATTGACATGGTCAAAATTAAAACCGGTTTTTTATCGTAACATTGAAAAAGGTATCAAGGTGTAAATTATGTCAGAACAGCTTTATGTTACGGCTCCTGAAGACAGGGTTCCACTAGGACAGAAAGTTGCTTACGGCATTGGTATGCTGGGCAATCAAATGTTTCCCGCGGCACTGTCTATTTTTATGGTGGTGCTGGTGAAAGGGCTGGGGATGAGTCCACTGCTGTGGGGGATTCTGTTTTTCGTGCCTCGTCTGGTGGATGCTATCACTGATCCGGTGATGGGTTTTATTTCGGACAATACCCGTTCTCGATGGGGGCGTAGAAAACCTTACATTTTTATCGGTTCGATAATAACCGGGTTGAGCTATATTGCCATGTGGCAAGTTTATCCTGAAAACTCCGAGCTTTATAACTTCACGTATTTTTTGCTGGTTTCTATCGTTTTTTATGTCGGTTTAACCATATTTTCAACGCCTTATGTCGCGATGGGGTATGAAACCAGTAACGATTACCATGAGCGCACCCGTTTGATGGCGGTTGCACAGTGGATAGGTCAGTGGGCCTGGGTCATAGTCCCCTGGTTTTGGGTGGTGATCTATGATCAGGCTATATTTGAAAATTCAGCTGAAGGTGCGCGAGTTCTTTCTGTATGGGTGGGTTTATTCTGTCTTGTGCTGACCATGGTGCCAGCCCTGTTCTGCAAAACTCAACCGGTCAGGGAAGAAGACCTGAAAGAATTATCGCGTGAAAAACTGTCAGAAAATATTAATGAGCTAGTCAAGGGTTTTAAAGAGGCTTTTGCCTGTGAACCGTTTCGTAAGCTCTGTATTGCTACCTTTTTTGTATTTAATGCATTCAACACTGTGGCCGGTTTTTCATTCTTTATCATCGTCTATTACATGTTCCAGGGTGATGCGGGTGTTGCCGGTACCTGGCCAGCCTGGTTTGGAACGATTAGCGCATTGTCGACCAGCTTCCTGGTGATTCCGGTAATAACATTTCTTTCACAGAAAGTGGGTAAGAAAAATACTTTTCTAATATCCCAGTCGATATCCATCGTCGGCTATGCGCTGTTCTGGTGGTGCTTTCAACCGGGAAATCCTTCCCTGATGTTTTTACCGCTTCCACTGTTTGCTTTTGGCATCGGTTCGCTGTTTACCATGATGATGTCGATGACCGCTGATGTCTGTGATTTGAATGAACTGGAAACCGGGACCCGCAGTGAAGGGGTGTTTGGTGCAATTTACTGGTGGATGGTAAAATTCGGCTTTGCGATCGCAGGCCTGTTAAGCGGTCTGATCCTCACCCTGGTTGGATTTGACCAGAATGTAGCGGTTCAGCCTCAGGATACTTTAGATGGTCTTAAGCTGGCCTATATTGTGGTACCTGTTTGCGGCACGCTGATCGCGATGGCAGTTATGTTTCGTTACGATCTTACTGAACAAAAAGCGCACGAAATACGAAGTAAATTAGAAGCCAGGCGTCTACTTAAAGAAAGTAAGTAAATAGTAGATACCTGCTAGCCTGCTGTATCGTTGCGTACCAGGTATTTGGGAAGGCATACAATGTCTCTACACAAAAATGGCAGTTGTTGTAAATTGCCTGAGAAGTTCAGAAAGCTATTAAACTTTTTTTTAGCACTGCTACTTTTGCTTGTCATTACGAATAGTGCAGTGGCTAATAATTTTGATGATATTTTTGCAGTAGTTTTTATCGATACTCAAACTGAAGATAAATATGGTTCAATACCTTTACCGCGCAAATTAATTGCCAAAGCTATTCATCAGCTAGCTAAAGCCGGTGCTAACGGTGTTGTGTTAAAGTTTTTTGTTGATCGTTCAAAAGATGCGGAAGGTGATCAACTGCTCGCTAATGCAATATCCGAGTTACCAGTAGTTCTTCAGGCCAGGTTAGATAACAATGAGATGGAGCCAAACGAACTGCCTTCCCGCTTTCTATTTTCCGATGAGATTAATACACAGCTGAGTGGCCAGTCAGGATGGATACCACTGCCTTTATTTTCAAATTTCGCTTCAGATATTGGATTCGCAGACTTTAATGGTTTTCCCGTTTCGTTATTTGTTAACTACCAGGGATCAGCGGTTAAGTCATTATTACTTTCATCGATTGAATTAGCCTTTGACCAAAAACTGAGATTACAACCGGACAATACGCTGATTCTGGGTGACTGGGTTTTTCCTGTGGATAAATTTAAGCGGGTTAATGTGAACTTAAAATCCGGGATGGATGAAACATATATCCCTTTTCACGAAGTGCTGGATAATAAAAATTTGGGCAGGGTTAAGGGGAAGACCGTTATTTTAGGCTACCACGGCCACAAAATTCAGACCATTAAAACTGCCATTGGTACTATTCCAGCACACCTGTTGTTTATCAAGATACTGCAAGCTCTGCTAGATGGCGACAACGGGGTTAAGTGATTATGAAAAACTTATTGTGGTTGATCCTGTTGCTGGCCGGCTTATCTGCTGCTCAAGCCGAAAATATTTCAATGGCTAAAGTCCAAAATTTAAACAGGTATGAAATCAACGCTAAATTTCTGCCAGGCAATAATAAGGTATTGTTGATCCTCGGCCAGGATTTATACTCATTGTCAGAATATGTCGATTCCGGTTATTTCCCGGAACCTGCAGGAGTAACGACTTATCTCGCTTTTTACAGTCTTCTTAATAGTTCTTTTCCAGCTTTCGGTGCGTTAGGACAGGATATAAACGGTGATTCTGCGGATAATGTGGACTGGGGTGCAGGTCCTGTAAATGCGTGGAAGACGGCAACCCTGTTTACACAGTCATCAATAGCTATCGGTTTGAACATTGCCGAGGGAAGCGGCAATTATCTTTGGGCCAAAGGAGGGCTGGCAGATATTGGGGTCGGAGCATACGATGATCATATTCGTCACCTTGCTAAATTCTGTAAGTCTATCAATAACTCCATTTTTCTACGTATCGGTTATGAATTTGATGGTAGCTGGAATTCAGGTTATGAAAAGAAAACCAGTTATATACTGGCCTTTCGACGTATAGTCGATGTAATGCGTGAAGAGGGAGTAAGTAATGTTGCTTATGTCTGGCAGGCGAGTGCATCACCCATCGATGATTTGATTGATGGTCATCATGAAAATATCGCTAACTGGTACCCCGGCAATGACTATGTAGACTGGATCGGAATGTCCTGGTTTTTACCACCGGATGTGCGCATAAACAATGCGCCATCTCAGAGAGATTTAGCTGATGAAGTGCTTAACTTCGCTCGCAATAACAGGAAGCCCGCGATGATAGCTGAAGCATCGCCCCAGGGTTATGACCTGATGGAATTGACGAATGCCAATATTAGCCCGTTATGGGATGGTGAGGCCGGGAAAAATGTACAGCATAAAACACCCCTGGAAATCTGGCAGGAGTGGTTTGTTCCGTTTTTTGATTATATTCATACTAATAACGATGTGGTTCGTGCTGTGGCTTATATCAATGCCGATTGGGATGGGCAGTTAAAATGGTCTGCCCCCTACAGTGAGGGGTACTGGGGAGACTCGCGTGTTCAAATGAATTCTGTTATCCGAAAGCTCTGGTTGCAACAAACAGGAGATTATTCTTTCTGGTCAACGGGTAACTGAATCGTTTAGCAGAGGGTTCCGAGGGCTCTGCTTTTTTGAGTTTAGTTCTATGCGGCTTCCGATTTTTTAGCCTTTGCACAGGACTGTCTGATAACGAGTTTTGCAGGTAGTGCGATATGTCTATTATCTAACTCATTGCCCTGTATAAGGTGGTGAATAAGGTCGAAGGAGCGTTTGGCGATTTGATTAATGGGTGCCGCAATCGTGGTAAGTGCTGGTTGAATTTGTGAAGCCACTTCAATATCGTCAAAACCTGTTACACTCATATCATTCGGTATCTCTAATCCAGCTTCATAAAGCTTTCTCATAGCACCCAGAGCCATCGAGTCATTGGCGCACATTATCGCAGTTGGGGGTTGCTCAAGTGAGAGAAAATATTCAGCGCCGTGTATTCCGGCCTTGAATGAGTAGTTTCCTCTAAATACAAGGGCCTGATCAAATTTTATCGCATGCTTATTTAATCCGCTTCGATACCCTGCGCACCTGTCTTTACCAACATCAGAGTCTTCCAGACCAGTCATGAAAGCGATACGCTGATGACCCAGAGAAACCAGATAGTCGACGGAGTCAACAACTGCGTTAAAGTTATCGATAATGACAGAGGGTATGGTTTTATCCGAGGAACTATTATCGATGACGGTAACGGGAGCGATATTTTTGATTCTCTGAATAATGTTTTCAATTCGTGGAAAGCTACTGATAATAACGCCATCCAGTTTGGAGACTATTTTTTCAATGTTACCATTACCTGCATCAGAAAAATAAACCAGGGAATAACCATGAAGGGCTGTTTCTTTTTCCAGGGCGTCAAATATCAGTGAATAGTATGGGCTGGTTAAGCCGGAAGCAATACTGGCATCGAGAAAATAGCCTATAGTATGAGTGGTTTTTTTAGCTGACTTTTTATCAGCTATAAAAGTACCCTTGGTCGGTACTTTATAAAGAATACCTTCTGCGACCAGGTTATCGATTGCCTTACGGATGGTCATGTAAGAAAACCCCAGATCTTTGGCTAGCGTTCTTTCTCCTGGTAGTTTATCAACTATCTTTCCCTTTTTTATTGCCTGTTTTATATATTGTTCAACCAAAAGGTATTTTGGCGTTGGTTTTTGCATATCTCATTTCCAGAGTTTAGTATTTGTTAGCATAGAAAAGTCGAGTAATACTACGCAAAAATGGAGAAATCCACTAAATTAGTTCATGCCGTAGTAACTATTTTTAGAATATAGCATAGTCTGGAGTATTTATGCTACATAGCATTAAATAGATGAGGTTTTCCTGTTAATCCTCAGTTTCTATCAATAAACGACAGGTGAAATGGATTTCTTTCAACAGCTATCATTAATTCTCGAGTAAATAACTTGACACCATTAAGTCGCTGCGTTTAAAGTGCTATATAGCATAAAACGGTTTTGTATTTTAAAACCTACAAATAACCATTTCCGGAGGCTTAGCAATGCAGTGCAATCAATTAACTCACTGGATCCGTATATCATTCTTTATTCTTCTTGCTTCAATTCTATCCAGTTGTGGCACGGGGGATGGCGAAGAATCTTTATCTGATCCTGAACAGGTAGGGATATTACTGGATTCTCCTGTTTCTGGAGTAACTTTTCAGACGGGGTCTCTTTCAGGTTTGACTAATACCTCTGGCGAATTTAGCTATAAATTTGGTGAAATGGTGACGTTCTCAATTGGTGGTATTAAACTCGGTACGGATTTAAGGCCTGTACCGTATATTACTCCAGTTGAAATAACAGGCAGTAGCGATGCTTCTGATCCCAATGTCATCAGGCTATTACGGTTGCTGCAAAGTCTGGATGCGGATAGTGATCACTCCAATGGTATAACCATCAGTGCTGCGACACGTAACCTGGCCCGAAATGTAAGTTTTGATTTCGGCGACCCTTCTTTCTCAACCAGTTATCCGGCTTTTGATCTGCAGGCACTGGTTTCCCAGATTTCAGATCCATCAGATACAACTCCGTTAGTAGTCAGTGAGGCTACTGCACTGCAGAACTTTAAAAACACGGTCACCGGTCTAAACTTGAATATCAAGCTGACAGCCAGTTATCAGCTGGCCTGGGCAGATGAGTTTAATGCCTTCACTCTCGATACGGAAAATACCTGGAACTTTGAAACAGGTTATGGTCCTAACAATGACGGTTGGGGTAACGATGAATGGCAGGAATACACACAGAATTCTGACAACCTTTCGATTGTGTTTGAAGATCAATCCGATGCTGCCAATGGTTACCTCAAGATTTCTGCGCAATGCCCTGCGCCCGGGGTGGATAACGCTGCTTGCCAGAAAAGGGATGGAAGTATCACTTCCGCAAAAATCAACACCAGGGATAAGCAGGAGTTTCAGTTTGGCAAGATTGAAGCGCGTATTAAAGTGCCAACCGGTAAAGGTGCCTGGCCTGCTTTCTGGAGTCTTGGCGCCGGATTCCCTGATACTCCGTGGCCAGCCGCTGGAGAAATCGATTTTATGGAAGTGTTCAGTGTTAATAACAGTACCGATAAAGACGGACTGTTCACTATTCACTGGGAGCAGACTGATGGGCAAGGTGACAGACAATACGTTACAAGTACCAAGGTCATCGATGCCAGTGAATTTCACGTTTTTGAATCGGAATGGAGTGAAGACAGAATTATAGGAAAAATCGATGGGGTTGTGTTTGCTAGCTACCCAATCGATCCGGCTACCCAGAGTGAGTTTCTGGATCCTTTTTACCTTATTCTGAATGTTGCAATGGGTGGTAATCCATTACCTGATTTAGTTCCAGATGCGTCAACGATTTGGCCACAGGAAATGCTGGTTGATTACGTTCGTGTTTACCAGGCAGTGGGTGATTTTGGAGCTGACATTCTGAATATTGGTTTTGAAGGCGCATCTGAATTCGACTGCTTCTTCGACGGGGCATCCTGTGGCGAAGCCACCGGTTTCGCCGGTGCGGATGTGTCGATACAGCCTAATCCCGATATAGTCGGGAACCCAAGCGCTAATGCCGCACGTTTTCTGAAGTTTAATCCTAATAACGGCGAAACATGGAGCGGTACTGTTATTGGGTTGAATGATTCCTTGATCAGTTATCTGGATCAATCTAACAAGATCTTTACCATGAAAGTCTGGTCGTCACGTGCCGTTACCCTGGATTTTCTGCTGCAAACCACACCTGGTAATGGTCCAAGAAAGATTGTGACCACAGACGGGTCAGGCTGGCAGGAATTTACCTTCGATTTCTCTGCAGACGATATGACCGGTGTAACTGCACTTGTGTTGATCTTTGGTAACGGTGAATCCTATGATAGCGGGGATGCCCAGGATGATCTGGATAATGGCACAACCCAGTGGACTTTCTACTTTGACGATATAGTCCTTCAAACAAGTGTAGAAGATAATGGGGATACCGGCGGTGGTACCGTTATCGGTGATGGCACAGGTCTGGGCGTTTTTTCAGAGACCAATACTAATTTGGCAGTCACTAACACAAATATAGTGTCCGCTGGTAATACGGTAGTCATTGATGGGGCAAGCACAGCTGTAACCCCGTTTGATGGTGATGTTGTGTTATCGCTCGAATATCAGGCTGGTACTAACGGTTATGGTGGTGCGGTATTTGAATTTGATGCGGTAGATTTATCAGCATATAACGCACTGAAGTTCACGATTGATACCTCGGGAATAACCGATTTTACAAACCTCACACTACAGATTGAGCCACCTGCAGGTGGTACAGCCGGCGGCAATGTTTTATTAGGTGCTTATACTCCGGTAGCAACCTCGGGAAACTGGAAGACGTATGAAATACCGTTTGCTGATTTCACTGCAGTCACTTTTACAGCAGTTACCAAACTGGGTTTCTTTAACCTGTCAAATAGTGCAGGTTTAACCACGGGTACCATCTATCTGGATGACATCCATTTTGCTCTCGTTGCCGATGAATGTGTAGTTATTGGCGGTGGCGGTGAGCTGGCCGTTAACGGTGGCTTTGACAGCAATTTTACAGGCTGGGCTCAGTACCCGAGTGCTGAAACCACACAAACTATTATTGTAGATTCAACTACTTCGTCAAATGTAGCTCGCCTTTACATTCCACCAAGTGCTGGTGGAGTAAATAATGTCCTGAAGCAGGAGAGACTCGAAGATGGAAATGGAGTTTTCAGTGCTGGAGACGTGATCAATATCAGCTTCGATTATCGCGGTGAACCAGGAGAAGGTATTCTCTTTGTGAAGAGCATCTGCGAAACAGCATCGGGCACATGTGGTGATTATTTACATAACGCTGGCGGGCCATTTACCCCAACATCAAGCTGGACTGCTTATTCGGACACTTTTACTCTTGGGGTCGGTGTCACAGGATATACCCTGGAGTTCGCCGCTGTTTGCGGAGGAACCGGTACCTGTGTTGCAGATTATTTTATCGATAATGTTTCCATTAGTATTGAAGGAACAACGGCGTCTCGCACAGCAAACCTCGACGTCTGTGTACCAGTCGGTGGCGGTACAGCACCCACCGTAGCAGCCACCACACCAACCGCGACAGGTACGCTATCGGTATTTAGTGATGCCTACACCGATGTTACTGGAGTGGATTACAACCCGAACTGGGGACAGGCCACGGTCGTGACCACGGAGTCGATAGCAGGAAATGACGTATTAAAACTGGCTACGCTGAACTACCAGGGTATTGATTTTGTGACGAATGGAACGGCGCAGGATGTATCCGGCATGGACACTTTACACATTGATTTCTGGACCGCGGACGCGACGGCAGTGAATGTCGCCCTGATCAGTACCGGACCAGCCGAGACTGCGTATGCATTACCGATTAGCACGGGTAGCTGGCAGAGTGTGGATATTCCATTGAGCAGTTTCAGTGGAGTGAATCTGGCGGATGTGATCCAGATGAAGTTTGATGACAATGGCACTGGTGAAGCAGCTACGATTTATATCGATAACATTTACTTCTTTAATTCAGCTGACTCCGGTTCCAGTGTTGGTGCTGAATTAACTACAAATGGTGACTTTGAAACCGGCAACCTTACAGGCTGGACAGAGTTTCCTGGTGGTGGAAGCATTTCTGCAGATAACTCGCAGGCCAATGGTGGTACCTACTCCGGAAAGTTAGTGGCATCTGCTGGGCAGGATGTGATCATCAAACAGGCCAACATTGGCATTGGTACGGTCAATGCCAGCGATACAATTACTGTTTCTTTCGACTTGTATGGTTCGTTGACTGGAGTTGGTGGTGTTGTTTTTGCAGAATTTTTCTCTGAATTATCCGGTGGCGGCACTTCCAGTGCTGAAATACTCGAAGGCGGTCCGCTGACACCGACAACTACCTGGACAACCTATTCCTATACGGTCACTGCAGGTTCTGACGTAAGTGGTGGTATTACACTGCAACTGAAAGCTGGATGTGGTGCAGTTGATGGTTGTGGAGTGGATGCTTACTTTGACAATGTTTCTATCACTGCAGGATCTGGAGGTGGAGGCACGGGTGGAGATACAGCACCCACGGTAGCAGCAACCACACCAACTGCGACAGGCACTCTATCGGTATTTAGTGATGCCTACACCGATGTTACTGGAGTGGATTACAACCCGAACTGGGGACAGGCCACCGTCGTGACCACGGAATCCATTGCGGGTAATGACGTATTGAAACTGGCTACGCTGAACTATCAGGGTATTGATTTTGTGACCAATGGAACGGCGCAGGATGTATCCGGCATGGATACCTTACACATCGACTTCTGGACTGCGGACGCGACGGCAGTGAATGTCGCCCTGATCAGTACCGGACCAGCCGAGACTGCGTATGCATTACCGATTAGCACGGGTAGCTGGCAGAGTGTGGATATTCCATTGAGCAGTTTCAGTGGAGTGAATCTGGCGGATGTGATCCAGATGAAGTTTGATGACAATGGCACTGGTGAAGCAGCTACGATCTTTATTGATAACGTGTACTTCTACACTAACGCTGCTCCAGCGACAGCACCCACGGTAGCAGCAACTACACCAACCGCGACAGGCACTCTATCGGTATTCAGTGATGCCTACACCGACGTGACTGGTGTGGATTACAACCCGAACTGGGGACAGGCCACCGTCGTGACCACGGAATCCATTG
>CALCSG010000352.1 GCA_937894085.1 uncultured Gammaproteobacteria bacterium
ATGATTTCCGATTTCGAGCGATTTGAACATTTTTATCAATGGCTGCTAACGCCACACTTCAGCCAGTCCCTACGGCTTGTAAGGAATGGCAGGAACGGGTCGATGGCAGCTAATACATTAAGATAAATGAAGGTCTGCTTAACTGGAAAAAGTCAGATTAGAACATGATTTTCGATTCGTGATGTCTGATCAGATGTGTGTCAGTTAACTTAATGCTGTACTTGTAAAATTTTTCATAAATTAAACAACAACTGAGTTATCCGGTTAAGTTTTACCAGAAGGTATGGTTACCGGTTTAATCCTATTTGTCTTTCTTCGTGAGCTTCGTGGTGAAATTTTCTAATGTTCTTCGATGAAGTTGTCAGGTAAATGTAATTGCTCTAACTCATTTTATTCGTGATAAAAATATCTATTATATAAAGGTCGCTATAATAACAGGATAGACCTGAGTAATTGATGCATAAGCTAAAAAATTTTCTGATATCGCCTATCGGTGGAAAAGTTCTGATGGCACTCAGTGGTGCCATGATTATTCTTTTCCTGGTGGGGCATGCGCTGGGTAATTTATTAATTTTCAGTAGTCAGAATAGTTTGAATACCTATGCATACTGGCTGCAGAATAGCCCGATGTTGTGGGTTTTCCGCGTAACCATGCTGTTATTGCTGGTTTTACACAGTGTGTTAGCGGTACGGATTTATTTTCAAAATAAGTCAGCTCGCCCCATCCAGTATGAGGTCAACACAGATATTCAATTAACCCTGAGTGCTAAAACAATGATTTTTAGCGGGTTGATTATTTTAGTCTTCATTATATTTCATATTATTCATTTGACCCTGGGCTGGATGCCTACGACATCTTTTGAAGTTGCACAGGGGGAAAAGATGATCGATGTATACGCAAATGTAGTACGTGGTTTTCAGCAGCCGGCTATTACGTTTTTGTATGTGATTTCTATACTGGTGATAGGGCTTCATCTACACCATTCCATCAAAAGCCTTTTCCAGACATTGGGCTTTCATCATCTAAACTTTCATCAGGTCATTGATTTACTGGCACCCGCATTGATAATTGTGTTAAGTCTCGCTTTCATATCGATACCGTTGGCTGTGTGGTTTGGATTTCTTTCTTTACCGGTGATGCAATAAGCGGAGATGATGAGATGACAATCAAGCTGGATGCACGTATTCCTGAAGGTGATTTAGCCAGTAAGTGGTCAAACCAGCAGGCTAATTTTAAATTAGTCAGTCCGAATAATAAACCGAAGTATAAAGTGATTGTGATCGGTTCCGGCCTTGCCGGTGCTTCTGCAGCTGCCACTCTGGCAGAGCAGGGTTACCAGGTTGATTGCTTTAGTTTTAATGATAGTCCACGCCGGGCACATTCAGTGGCTGCCCAGGGTGGTATCAACGCCGCCAAAAATTATCGCAATGATGGCGATAGCACCTATCGTTTATTTTATGACACTATCAAGGGAGGAGATTTTCGCTCCCGGGAAGCCAATGTGTATCGCCTTGCCGAAGTTAGCGGTCAAATTATCGATCATTGTGTGGCGCAGGGAATACCGTTTGCCAGGGATTATGCCGGTTATCTCGATAGCCGCTCCTTTGGTGGTGTGCAGGTCTCGAGAACTTTTTATGCGCGCGGACAAACCGGGCAGCAATTATTACTGGGGGCTTACGGGGCATTAAACCGGCAGATACTGCTGGGTAAAGTGAGGATGTTTAGCCGTAGTGAAATGCTCGATGTGGTGATAGATAAGGGTGTGGCACAGGGCGTTATCGTGAGGAACCTGATTTCAGGTGAAATTCAGCGTTTCAATGCCCACGCGGTCATACTGGCCAGTGGTGGTTACAGCAACCTGTTTTATTTATCGACCAATGCACTTGGCTGTAATGTTACTGCGACCTACCGTGCTTATAAACAGGGTGCTTTATTTGCCAATCCTGCGTTTACTCAAATTCATCCTACCTGCATTCCGGCATCTGGAGAGCATCAGTCAAAACTTACCCTGATGTCCGAATCATTACGCAACGATGGCCGCATCTGGGTACCGGCTAAACAGGGTGATGTGCGTTCACCCGGTGATATTCCGGATAAAGATCGTGATTATTTCATGGAACGCCGTTACCCGGCTTTTGGCAACCTGGTACCTCGCGACATTGCGTCACGAGCCGTAAAACAGGTTTGTGATCAGGGCCTGGGAGTTGGTTCTACCGGTCATGGTGTGTATCTTGATTTAGCCGATGCAATCCAGACATCCGGCCAGGATGTAATCAGCGAACGCTATGGAAATTTATTTGAAATGTACCAGCGTATTACCAATGAGAATCCGCAAACATCTCCTATGCGTATTTACCCGGCAGCGCATTACAGCATGGGTGGATTGTGGGTCGATTACCATTTGATGAGTAATATCAAAGGTTTATTTGTGATAGGAGAAGCTAATTTTTCAGATCATGGAGCCAATCGACTCGGCGCAAGTGCGTTAATGCAGGGGTTGGCCGATGGTTATTTTATTGTGCCAGCCAGTGTCAGTCATTATCTGGCAGAGCAAAAACCACAGCTGACAGAAACCGGCAGTGAATGCTTCAAACAAACCGATGAAGCCGTTAAACATAAATTATCTCGTTTACTGGGTATTAAGGGGCGGCATTCGGCAGATTATTTTCACCGTAAACTGGGCAGGATTATGTGGGATAACTGTGGTATGGCGCGCTCTGCAAGTGGATTAACAAAAGCTCTGGAAGAAATTCCCGAACTTTCGCAGCAGTTCTGGCGGCAGTTAAAAATTACCGGTTCAGGCGAGGAGCTTAATTATCAGCTGGAAAAAGCCGGTCGTGTCGCTGACTTTTTAGCGTTTTCACAACTTGTCTGCCAGGATGCATTTCATCGAAATGAATCCTGTGGAGCTCATTTTCGTGAAGAGTCTCAGAGTGATGAGGGAGAAGCTTTGCGCAATGATAAACAGTTTTCCTATGTTGCTGCCTGGCAGTTTAAAAGCGGGGATTCGCCTGATAACCCCGCGCCTGCCGACTTACACAAAGAACCTTTACAGCATGACTGTGTTGCCCCCGATCAGAGGAACTACAAATAATGGCAGCCAATACAGTAAGCAATTTTCGAATTAAAATCTGGCGGCAGTCGCAAGCTGAGTCTCAGGGTCATTTTGAATGCTATACCGTGAAAGATATTTCAGCCGACATGTCTTTCCTTGAAATGCTGGATGTTTTAAATGAGCAGTTAATAAGCGAAGATCAAATTCCGGTGGCTTTTGATCATGACTGCCGGGAAGGAATCTGCGGTGCCTGTAGCCTGGTGATAAACGGTATTCCGCATGGAAAAGAGTGTGGCAGTACGACCTGTCAGCTTTATATGCGTCACTTTAATGCCAGCCTGGAAATTACTATCGAACCATTTCGAGCCAGGTCTTTTCCATTAATAAAAGACTTAGTGGTTGATCGCAGTTCACTGGACAGGGTCATGCAGGCAGGCGGGTATGTGTCGGTAAATACTGGGGCGGCAGCCGATGCGAATAATGTACTCATCGCTAAACACTCGGCGGATGATGCTTTTACTGCGGCCACCTGTATCGGTTGCGGCGCCTGTGTGGCAGTTTGTAAGAATGCTTCCGGCATGTTATTTGTAGCAGCTAAAACCAGCCAGCTGGCTTTATTACCGCAGGGCCAGCCTGAGCGGTTACAGCGTAGTCTGGCGATGGTGAAACAGATGCAACTGGAAGGCTTTGGTAATTGCAGTAACCATTATGAATGTGAAGCGGCCTGTCCTAAAAATATTCCGGCGAGTTATATTGCACAACTCAATAGAGATTTTCTAAATGCCAGCCTGACCAGTAAAGAATATGAAAGCCAGACACACTGTAAGACCTATGAGGAATAGATTATGCAGTTTGAAGATACTGAGCAATGTCAGTAGCTGATGCCATATTAATTTCCATGGCATTGCTAACAGTTGCCATGTTAGCAGCCAGCCTGTTCAAAAATTTTTCGATACCTTATACCGTGTTACTGGTAGCAATAGGTTTAGGGCTGTCCGAATTATCAGAATTTTTACCTTTTTTAGAAAATTTACAGGCATTTAAACTGACACCGGAGCTTGTTTTCTTTGTGTTTCTTCCGGCACTTATATTCGAATCAGGCTTGAACCTGGATGCACGCCTGCTATTAAAAAATCTGGCGCCAGTGTTGACCCTGGCAATTCCTGCGTTACTCATTTCTACCACCCTGGTAGGTTTTTTGATGTGGCTTTTTCTGGATATAGATCTGACCATTGCGTTGTTATTCGGTGCACTGATATCAGCTACCGATCCTGTAGCGGTGGTTGCTCTGTTTAAAGAACTGGGTGCTTCCAAAAGGTTGAATATTCTTGTCGAAGGTGAATCATTATTCAATGATGCCACGGCAATCGTGGTGTTTGGCATTTTACTGACGATGCTAGTAGAAGGGAGTTCGGTGACACTATTGTCGACTGGCGTTGCAGTGTTTGAATTTTTACGTGTGTTTGTAGGAGGCGCTGTCATTGGCCTGTTAATCGGGATTCTGGTCAGTGAAATGCTACAGCGTTTACAAAGCAGTGTGAGTGCTATCCTCACCATGTCTATTGTGACCGCTTATGGCAGTTTCATTGTTGCAGAACATGGCTTACATGTCTCAGGTGTGATGGCAACGGTAAGCGCGGCGATGACCCTGAATGTATACGGGCTGACTCGGATCACCACCGATGTGAAATCAATTCTTGCAGAAACCTGGGAGCTTGTTGCCTTAATTGCTAATTCATTATTATTTCTGCTGGTTGGTTTATCGATAAATACAGTTGACTTGTTTACCTACTTTCCTGTCATCCTGGTCGTGGTGGTATTTGTTCAACTGGCCCGCGCCGCTTCTGTATATAGCCTGGTTCCACTAACCATACGCCTGTTTAAATTACCGAAGGTATCTCTGGCTGAACGTCATATCATGTGGTGGGGTGGTCTCAAAGGTGGGCTGGCTATAGCAATCGTACTGTCTATTCCAGAGTTTCTGCCAGGACGTGAGTTACTCATTAACCTGACTCTGGGTGTAGTACTGTTCACGTTAATGGTGAATGCCTGGACGATTCGGCCGTTAATGAAAAAATTAAAACTGGACGGGTTGACCGGTGATGAAAAAATTGAACTGGATCAAGGACTCAAACAGGTGATTCAAACATCCGCTGAAATGCTGGATAAATATGTTGAAATGGGCATTATTCAGCCAGCATTAAGTAAAAAACTGGATGAAAATATTGAACAGGTTTTTACCCCCGTGTCTCCTCCTATCAACGCTGATCAAAGTTGGCGTGAAGTCTATCTTTCGTGTTTACGGATGGAGTTGTTTACCCTGGATAATCTGTATAAATCGGCATTGATCAGTCAGTACACATTGCTCGATATTCGTTATAGTCTGCAACTCGACAGGGAGGCATTTCATATCGACAGGTTGTTACATGTGGTATCCGGAGCACCACAGGAAAAGAATATTTTCCACGCTTTGGAAATGTGGGTGCTTAAAGCGTTACGTGAAAAAAACTGGGCGGCAGGAATTTTATCGGATTATCAGCACAGGCGTTTAACCCAGCGAATTCAACATGAAATCGCTGGTGTTGTGATGACCAGAGCAGTTTTAGAGATGCTCAGTTCTAACAGTGATTTTGATACAGAAGCCAGTGAAGTTATGGTCAAAGTATACCGTCAACGTTATACGCGCTGGCGTCAAAGACTTGATAATTTAAGGAATGACTTTGGTGGTTTATTTGAAGTGATTGAAAAAGAGATGTTCACCCGGTCGTCTTTGATCGTCGCTCAGAACAAGGCAGAGATAGATTTTCACCACGGTGAAACAGGGATTAAAGCCTTTAATAAAATTAAAAAAACTATCGATACGACTTTGCAAAAACAGCAAATATTAACCAACAATACAGGCAATATTTCAATACAGCAACTAGCGGCAATTCCTTTGTTTTCGGGTCTTTCTGATCACCTTTTAAAGATTCTATCCGCTCATGTTAATAAAGTTACTTTTCTGCCGGGTGATATTATCATTGGTGAGGGCGACAAGGGTGATGCTCTTTATATCATTGACCATGGTACTGCAGAAGTGACAAAAAATAAGCAGACAGGTGATACTAAAGTTGTAGGTAAACTGGAGCAGGGGGATTTTTTTGGAGAAATGGCCTTATTGGGAGATCACTTTAGAACGGCAACAGTGACTGCAAAATCAGCCATGATGCTTTTGCGTTTGACGAGGGCAGATATTATTAAAATTGCAGATAAACATGCCGACGTTAAATTGCAACTGGAGCTGGCCAGAGATGCAAGACCTTCAGCAAAGCAAAATTAGGATATTGTTATTAATGGCTCTGTATGAAAATCATGTAAAACCACTCTATACCAAAACTACTGTCATT
>CALCSG010000353.1 GCA_937894085.1 uncultured Gammaproteobacteria bacterium
TGCCCTCCGAAATTTAATTCTATATTATTAATGAATTGCTGTATTTTCTGTATCGCAGGTTTTGCCCGTTCATCATACTCAGTAGAATGCCACCATTTCGTTTTATCATTTAGCAGGTTTTCAAGCTCTCTATTAGTTTGCTTAATCTTTTCATGTTTGGCCTGGTATAACGCCAGTAACTCTTGTTCCACTATATCTATAGCCTGCTTTATCCCTTCTACTTCGAACATTTTTTCAAAATCACCCTGGCCTGATAACTTTACCACGGTGAAGAGCATCAAATCTCCAAAGAATTGCCTTTCAAATTCATCGGTCAAATTGATAGTTTCAGCCTGCTTCTCAACACCCGGACGAAAATCACTGGCGGAATTATCCTGTAGTGTTCGTGTATGCAACATGGGCATATTAACCGACATGAAGCGTTGTTGAATTTCTGCCTGGATTAAACGTCCCGCAGTCGGCCCCGACATTCTCAGGCGCAGATCACCAAATGGAATAATGTATTTTAAGCCATCATAATTTACAATGTAATTGCCGGGATAAATAGTTCTCGCAGGAGACAGATCCATGAAACTTTTCTGATAAATGAAACTTGTTTTACGGGTTAAGTGTTCGCCGAAAAAGAATGCATTTACTCGCTCTGAAAACTCACTGAAACAATTTAAATTATCATGAACACCCTGTAACGAACAATGATAATCAAAGTGACTCTGTCGCTTTTCAAAACCAAAAAGGCTGGCCATATCATGATAGGCGGCATCTTCGGTAACTGCCCCGGCCTGATGGAACTGGCAACTGTGCGAAGCCTTCATGACGGCTAACTGCTGTAAAAAAGCAGTAACATCCTGTAAAAAATTAGCAGCCATTACCGAAGGCGATACCGGTGGATCACCCACCAGCTTACCGGTCAGCATGGTGGTATCAGTATGCGAAAATATACGATTAATGTAATAAAAATAGTTAATTGCAGGAACAGACTGCTGCCCGCATTCGGTTTCCCTGTTAACCATAAAAGTCTGATCACTATCCACCAGGTAATACAGTGTTGTATGTTTATTTTTGGTGAGCTGAAGAAACTTTAAATAACTCAGATTACGGTTTGCGGCCTGGCCTTTTAAATAAAATTTTTGCGCTGGTTGGGTGGTTAAAATTGAACCAAGATATTGCCGTTTTTCAGGTGGTATCGCCTGCAACAGATCATACTGTTCTTGCTGTCCAAAATGAATCACCTGTAAGCCTTTAGCTGAATACTCTTCCGCTAAGGCAATATCCTGCTGAATATGTTCCTGCTGCTTACTGTCTTCAGCAATTATGACTTTTATTTTTTTATAGATCCCATCGGAGTTTTTTCCGCCATAGCCATATAACAGACAGAGTTGATAAATACTTTCCAGGCAACTGCGTAAATGTTCAGGACGATCAGCAATTGGAATACTCAACAAAAAATCGTTTCGACTATCCTGCCCCAGCTGCGTTATTAATAATTCCTGTTCACGAAATAGTGACTGATACAGTTGTAGAGTTGTATCAAATTTATTAGTGCTCCATAACTCCTGCTCCAGCAATGGATAAACCTGTTCATACAGTTCCATGACTGTCTGTATCGGGGTATCTGCAGAGTTTTTTATTAATGCGTTTAACTGAGTTTCTAACGACTTTATTTGTGCAATGTCAGAGCTGTAATTTTGCAGCAAGCCCTGCAGAACGGCTATTTTTTTAATCCACATAACAAAGATTAACGACGTGAAGAATAATTAGGATAGGCATCCTTATCAATCATAATTTCAATCAGGTTAATACCCTGTTTAAAATCCATTTGTTCAAAAGCAGATAAACACTGCTGTTCGCTTTCAATTTTCACATGCTTAATGCCAAATGATTTAGCAAGGTAAGCGTAATCAGGGTTTTTAAAATCACAGTCCAGGAAGCGTTGTTCATATTGCTGATGTTGATTCTTGCGAATCAAACCCAGAGTCTGGTTATTAAATAAAACAATATTTAGCGATATATCATAGTTAACGGCCGTCATGATTTCCATTGCACACATTTGAAAACCACCATCTCCGATAATCGCAAACAACGGCTTGTCTACCTTAAATCCGGCTCCGATAGCAGCAGGTATCGCATGACCGAGTGAAGACACTCCGGTATTAGGAAAAAAAAGATCTTTCGATGTGACTCTATAAAAATTTTGCGAAAAAATGATATTATCATCAAACAGAATAATGCCGTCAGAGAAAGATTTTTCCAACATTGAATAAAAATATTTCACCAGGTCAAACTTGTGATTAAAAATAACCTTACCCTGAGAAACCGCATCAAATTCTAACTTTTTCCTGAATAACTGAATATCTTCGACCTGTTTCTTTTGCAGGTTTTCGGCCTGACAGGCTTCATCTAGCGACTGTAAATAAACACCTAAGTCAGAGTGGATAGCCAGATCCGCCTTGAATACTTTTTCAATTTGCTGGGGATTCTGATCGACCTGAATTATTTTCTTATTTTTAAACAAGCTGTCATTCCATACATAACTGGTTCGTTCATTAAATCCCGCACCCAGTAAAATAATAAGGTCAGCCCTGTTAATGATATATTGCAGTGCGCAACCACTGGAAGTAACGCCCAGGCTTCCCAGCGATAATTCAGATCTTTCATCCAGTGCGCCTTTACCTTTCAAACTGCTGGTCACCGGAATATTCAAACGATCACTGAGGTTAGTCAAAGCAGCCTGTGCCTGCGCTTTAATACAGCCAAAACCAGCTACAAAAACTGGCTTCTGTGCTTCCTTTATCATTGCCAGACTTTGATTAATGAGTTGCGGAGAAACAGGTGTTTCAGCAGGTCGCTCAAAACATGCCAGACGATCCAGGATAGAATCATCTACCATTTCTTTCTGAACATTAAATGGAATGCTGATCACAACAGGGCCAGGTATTACAGCCAATAATTGCCTGGCTGCCTGATTAAGCACATTGACTAAATAGTCGGTTCGTTCAATCAACTTGTGATAGCGGGTAACACCGGAAAACAATGCAGTTTGATCGACACTGCCACCTTCACCGGAACTTTCCTGTAAGCCGCCTTTTCCGAAAATATGGGTAGGCGCTTCACCGGTTATTGCAATAACCGGCTGTTTATCTGCATAGGCATTAGCGATACCGGTGATTAAATTGGTTGCTCCAGGCCCGGCGGTAGTAATACAGGCCCCAATTTTACCGGTAACGCGTGCATAACCACCTGCCATAAAGGCAGCACCCTGTTCATGCTTCACAAGCACGGTTTTAATACCGGAGTCATACAATTCATCATACACCGGTAAAATATGTGCACCGGGCATGCCAAAAATGGTTTCTACGCCCAGACCCTCTAAAAACCTGACGATGACTTCGCTGACTTGAATATTCATAATGCGATTAAATAGTTTGCAAATTATACTTTTTAAGAGAGGGCTTTCGCTCCACTTAAAATCATGACTCTTTTTAGAACCATTGGCATAATAACCGGAATTCAAAAGGTGGGTATTATGAATTTCGATAGAGAAAAGGGCAACGCTTTGTTATTAACCTGTAAATTATGTATAAATCAAGAAGCAGATATTAGAATATTTTAATTCGGGGTGATGGTCGATGAAGCCGGGAGTTTTAAAACCTTCCCGGCTTATAAAAATTACGGATTAATATCAATACCAGTTATCAACCATCCGTGGTAATCGCCTGAATCAACTCACCCAGAACCTTTTCTGCCTTATCATTATCGACCTGACAGGTGCCTGCAGCGGAGTGGCCTCCGCCACCATACTTCAACATCAATTCACCGACACTGGTTTTTGAACTACGATCGAAAATCGATTTTCCGGTGGCAAATACCGTGTTTTGTTTTTCACGCCCCCATAAAACATGAATAGATATATTACAGTCAGGGAACAGCGCATAAATCATAAAACGATTACCTGCATGAATAATTTCTTCATTGCGAAGATCCAGCACCACCAGGTTAGAGTGAACCGTAGAGCAGCGTTTTAGCTGTTCTTTAAACTGAATCTCCTGATCGCGATATAACTCAACACGTTCCATCACGTCGGGTAATTTCATTATCGAATCTATATCATTGTCTTTGCAATAATCGATCAGATCCATCATCAAATTATAATTAGAGATACGAAATTCTCTAAAACGGCCCAGGCCGGTACGCGCATCCATCAGAAAATTCAACAGGTCCCAGCCTTCTGCATTCAACACCTGTTCCTTATTAAATTGCGCAGAATCTCCTCGATCCACAGCTTCCATCATTTCATCCCAGCTTTCAGGAAATGTCTCATGCGCTCCATAATGCTTCCATACTACCCTTGCAGCAGACGGAGCATCAGGATCGATTATATGGTTATCCCTGGAACCTTCATTCCGAATAGTTTCTGACAGGTGATGATCAAAAGACAAATGAACGCCGGGTACATACGGTAAATTGGTCGTAATATCATTACCTGTAACTTCAATACTACGATCCTGCATATCTTTAGGGTGAACAAATTTGATGTCATCGATCAGGTCGAGATGTTTCAACAAAACGGCACAGACCAGGCCATCAAAGTCACTTCTAGTGATAAGTCTAAATTTTTTATTCGTCATTTGAGCTCCTTTTAGATTAAACAGGCACCAGTTTGCGGGAAAACCGGCTATTTAAATATTCTTTAAAGAAGTATAGACGAAGGTTTTATTTTTTTGCCTCGTCAGTAAAATTCGTGGGTTAGTTCTGGTACAGGAAGCTTCCCTAATACGTGATACAGCGCGATTTCAGTACATTTGAAGGTCCTAAACCCATAGGATTTTCTCACGGTCAGTTTCACTTTGGTATTTAAGCCCTCTACCACGCCGGATGAAAATGCCTTTTTGGCGATAAACCAGTTGAGGATGAGGTCTTTATGCCGGCGTATTGTTTTCGCTTCACGCTTCATGGGTTCTATTTTTGAGCGCATCACTTTTGTCGTCCACTGGTCAATAAACCTCCCTGCCCAGGCTGGGGAAACATAGTCCCATAAGTGTTGGAATTCTTCTTTCAATAAATACGCTCGGATGCTCTTCAAATTGTATTGCAGTAGTTCCTGTAATTTTGTGTCCTGTAATTGCGTTAGATTTTCTGGACGTTTGAGTAGCAGCCATCTCGATTTGGTCAGTACCGGTTCATATCCGTCCTGTCTCATCGCTCGATGTTCCGATGCTCGTACTTCATCCAGGGCTTTGTTCATTCGGGCGACGATATGAAATCGATCAAGAATATGTAGCGCATGGCTGGCCCGTTGTTTTATCACTTTCAGATAAGGCTTCCACATATCAGAACAGACGTATTGAATCCGCTTTATCGCGTCTTCGCCTAATTGATCAAAGAAGCTTTGAAACGTCGCCTCTGTTCTATCTTTGCCGACCCAGAGCAACCGAGTATTCGCCGAGTCAATTTGATAGGCCAGAGTTAAATACCGGTGCCCCTTGTGCCATTGAATCTCATCCACACCAATGGCCGTAATGTCATTCATATCTCTGTGCCCCAGCCCCCAGTTGACCACATATTCTACCGAGTGGAACACTTTCTCCCAGCTCGTCCTGAACTGCAGAGCGACTTCTTTCCAGGATAATTTCCTTGCCCAATCAGCCAGATACAGCATATAGGCATCGCACAGATGATGCTTCCCTCTGGCCCAGGGCACGGTTTCTGCGACAACACCACAATCACCACACTGGACTCGACGTTTTGCATAAACCAGGAATATCTTGAAACCCCAAAACGGAATAAACTCATAGCGTCTGCTCGGCAATCGATCATAACCTGGACTCGGTTTACCACAGCCGGAGCAGTTGGCCTTTGTGTTTTTTCGAGGCACAATACTGACTTCAATCTCCTGGTGGTGTCGGCCGACGAAATTGGCCGCCTGAAAAACAAATCCTTTTTGTTTATAACATTGATTCAAAATTGTAATGAGTTCCATCGACGACCCTCAGCATCAGTATCTCACGCTTATATCTCAGGAAAGTATCCAACAAATTGAGGAGATACTCCCGGATATTCAGCGTTGGCCGAAGTCCTGGATGGGCGATAATGATGATTTACCTGCAGGTTATCTTGCTTTAAGCGTGTTTATTCAATATCTGCTCCATCTGAAGGAGAAGGGTCGCGCCAGCTCTACCATGAGAAAGCATGGTGATTATCTCTGGGCTTTAGGGGGTGAAATTATTCGTGATACGAGCGAGTCTGGATTTAATCAAAGTCTTTCGGCCATCGATCTGGTTCTCGGCTACGTGGATAGCCAGGGTGGCCCCTATTGGCGTCATGCCGATAGCGAGGACGACCAACGACAATATGACAGTGTTTGCCGAAGTCTTTATCGGTTCTTATACCAAAATCTCACTAATCCGTAACTTTGTCGAATATCTACCCACTAATTCCGCTGAAGAGCCA
>CALCSG010000354.1 GCA_937894085.1 uncultured Gammaproteobacteria bacterium
CCGGAATGACAGTTTCTCACTGGAGATTGAATACAGCCTGAGTTTCATACAGAGCTATTTAACTGATTAAATAAACAGCACTATATATCAGCCGGAAAACTGAAATTGTGAGAGAGGGGCGAAGCTACCCCAGAAGGTTAAAGAATATTTATGGTAATACCTAAGCTTTCTTTTATTAAATATAAGGAAAAAACAGAACTTGACTGCATCTAAAGGCATTAAACATAACTCTGTCATGGATATCGATAGTAGAGTGTCATATCTCAGGACTGGACAACAAACCTGCCACAATGAAAAAGGACAGATAATTGATTGTTCCGGTACAGGTCAGGATGCCGAGTTTAGATATGGCATTCCCTCGCCAACCCCACGTTTTGAGATAAAAGGCGAACTTGTTGAAGACCGGTTAACAGGACTGTCGTGGACCCGAAAAACCAACTTTGCTGAATTTCCGCTTAGCTGGCAGGAAGCGCTAGATTTTGTTTTACAAATGAACCATCAGCAGCAATACGGATTTAGTGACTGGCGTTTGCCTAACCGGCAGGAGCTACACAGTTTGTTAAGTTATCAGTCCTGTAAACCTGCGTTACCAACAGATCACCCATTCAAACAAGTATTCCAGGGTTGGTACTGGACATCGACCACTGCGGCTATTAATCCGGCCTATGCCTGGTACATTCATATGGAAGGTGCACGTATGTTCTATGGTGGTAAAGATCAGTCCTATCTGGTCTGGCCTGTTCGAGCCGAAGGCAATGGAATACTTCCGGCGACTGGACAAAGGTATTGTTATGACACCGAAGGTAACTCTGTTGAATGTGCGGGAACTGGTCAGGATGGCGAACACCAGTTTGGTTATCCCTGGCCACAACCACGTTTCACCAGGCGGGATGATAGTGTCGAAGACCATTTAAGCGGACTGATCTGGTACTGCAATGCTAATCTTACTGGTGCCCCGGTTGGCTGGTCATCTGCATTAAGTATTGTGGACGAATTGAACCGGCAGGATAAAATGCGTCACTGGCGGCTGCCAAATATCAATGAATTCGAATCACTGGTTGATTGTGTATATTCAAAACCAGCCTTATCAAGACCACAATTGTTCGACAATGTGCAAGATTTTTACTGGTCCTCCAGTACGAGTATGTATGAACCGGACTGGGCCTGGGTGCTCTATCTTGATAAGGGCGCTGTTGGTGTTGGGCAAAAGCACTTACCCAACTTTTTTGTGTGGCCAGTATGCTGCCAGGATAATTAACAACAGTATATATACCGTCAACATAAAAATTGACACTTTAAGTTGACTATCCAGCGAATTTTTAGCACCTCGAATACCTTTACAGTAGGTCATTAAAACGGCCACACCCATAACAGCATAGGTACGCTCACAGCGACCACAATGACTTCCAGTGCCAGACCCAGTCGCCAGTAATCGCCAAAACGAAATCCTCCCGGACCAAGGATGAGTGTGTTGTTCTGGTGACCGATGGGCGTTAAAAATGCACAGGATGCCCCAACTGCGATAGCCATTAAGAAGGCATCTGGATTGACCCCAAGCTGATTCGCTGTACTGATACCTATCGGGCACATCACCGCTGCTGTTGCTACATTGTTCATCAGATCTGATAAAAACATGGTTAATACCAACACTAATGCGGCTATGGCGTGACTCTGCGCGACATTGTCCAGCAAAAATTGCGCGATCAAATCGGCTGCGCCTGTCGTTAACATAGCATTCGCAACTGGAAGCATGGCGGCCAGTAGCACTACCACTGGCCAGTCGATAGAGGTATAAATAGAGCGCACGGATACTATGCCAAAAATTGCAAAGGCCAGTGCTCCAGCGACAAACGAAACTGCTGCAGGCAGTATTCCAAATGCCACTGCAGCCACAGCTATGGTCATGATCAGTGAGGCGGTGAGCGCCTGTCCTTTTTTTGGCACACGGATATCACGTGCGGCCAACGGCAAACAGCCAAACTGGGATGCAAACCCTGATACTGATTCAGGGTCGCCCTGCAGGAGCAGGACATCACCATCCTTAACCGGTGTAGAACGTAAACGTTTGATTGAACGCTGGCCCTGGCGAGATATGGCCAGCAAATTAATACCGTATCGGGTACGCAATTCAATGTCGGTCGCTGAACGATTGACCAGTGCAGCGCCGGGCATAACCACCAGCTCCTGCACGACAATTTCTTCTGCTTTGCTGGTGTCGATATCGGAGTCTTTTTCTGGTATTTTGCCGTCGGACTTGTTCAGCTCTGCATCTGGTAGTGTTTCACTTTCCTGATCGTCACTGGCGGGGATCTCTTCTTCCAGTTTGAGACCGAGACTTGAAAGTGCTTTGGGTAAAGATTCTGGCTCGACCTCAATGACCAGAATATCGCCATCTTGCAAAATCCTTCTGGGATTCGGGGCAGAAAGTCGCACGTCGCGGCGTATCATACCGATGATCTGAGCGTCGGCCTCATCAAGCAGTTGCTCGACTTCTTGCAGGCTCATGTTCTCTGCGGTACTGCCTGAAATAATACGAACCTCACTGAGGTAAGTGCCCGTATCGAAACTGCCCGATTCGGACTGCTTACGCACAGGCACTATTCGCCAGCCAAATACACCGACAAAGGTGATTCCAACTAGTGCCACGGAAACGCCTACGGGTGAAAAATCAAACATGGAGAAACTACTCATACCGCTTGATTCTCGAAAACCTGCGACCACCAGATTGGTGGGTGTGCCTATTAAGGTCGTCATGCCACCCAAAATTGAACCGAATGCCAGAGGCATTAGGACTTTACCCGCGGGCAGATCATGTTTGGCGGCCATTTGCATGGCAATGGGCATCATTAGCGCGAGTGCACCGACATTATTCATAAAACCCGATAACAAGGCTGTCAGGCTGATCAGCGCGAGTATACTCAACGTCGGCCCGGATGAAGCTGGTAATAGATGCTTCGCCAGTACATCTACTGCCCCGGATATCTGCAGCCCATAACCCAGCACCAGCACACTGGCTACCGTAATTACCGCCGGGTGACCAAAGCCGGCAAAAGCCTCACTGCCAGGCACCAAACCTGTAAACACACAGGCAAGCAAAGCAGCCATAGCTACCATGTCATGCCGCCATCGGCCCCACAGGAACATGGCCATAGTTATCGCCAGTAGCGTGACAATTATAATTTGATTAGATGACATAGTTTTTGGACTATAAGTGTGTAATCCTTAACATTAACTTCTTCCGAAAAGCGTTAACGAGAGTTGATTCATGGCTTTATAATAATTCATTTGACGCATGAAAACTTCAAGCAATTTGAGGTTTTCAGAATGGTTACATTTATCTGGCCTGCTCTTTTAGGCGTTTAATTCTGTTAATCACCCGTGGATGAGTACGAAGAAAAAATGGTACGCGGATGCGATGACCGGGCATAAATATTTTTCAATCCAGTTCCACAGATAAGTTAACCTATAAGAATCAGTCGAAAAAAGCGCTAAACTGGTAATTTTTTTTCACCCGGAATTAAAATATATAGATCTGTTGAAAATCATGAAAAACCATCCGTAACTAAAACTGCTGTCATTCCGGCATTTTTTAGCCGGTATCCATTACAGATATGACACTTTTTAAAGTTTTGACTTCGCTATTAATGGATTCCCGCTAAAAGTATGCGGGAATAACGACATTACATGATTTTCATACAGCCATTAAAAATAAATTAACAGGCCCAGAGTAGAGAGAACGGTCATAAATCATACGGCTTTTATCAGCGAATTGATGTGGCTGTTTTTGCGGCGCAGATTCAGCACCACTGCATTGTAGAGCAGAGCTATGATCAGTCATCCGACAAGCACCCAGACATTGGAGAGAATAGTGCGAATAGTATCGATGGTCATTATTTCAACCTCTTAACTATAACTATCTACAAGAGAATTATCTAGCGAGTGGTGCCGAAACCACTATCTTCACTGTGCGCTGGAACAGGCAAGTTGGCAAAACGCATGCCCTGCGTGACAGGTCCCTCCGGAAACAGGCGATGCAGATATTTACGGCCACCCTTGCTAGCAAATGTATTGTCAAGCATATCACCGAGCTCACGACCGTTTTCAGGCACACCGTGTTCCCGATAGTAGTCGCGCAATAACTGCGCTACCTGTAGGTGAGCATCAGTGAGCTCTATACCTTCGTCCCTGGCAACTTTCCGCGCCTGATCTTCATTCCAGCCATGCAATTCTGCTTCGCGATTACTGCGCTGCTGACTGGTGATGTCGGTATCAACGCTGACATCCATCAATTTAACAATCTCAGCGAATTCATCAGCGATTTTTTCTTTATTAGTCATATTATTTACTCCTATATTGATAATGTTTATTTATACACGTTTGTACAGATAGATTTTGTTCAACTTCTTATCAAATATTTTTCAGCGCACACCGACAGTCAGACCTGCAGAAAGTGCCTGTATTATTAGTCGATTCGTTGAGCAGAAATACGGCATTGAATCTTAACCAGTGAAGTAGTCGCCTTTAATGGTGACAGCATTCGTGTTTTTAAGGTTAACGACGATATTTCATGACGCAATATTAAGCGTGTGTTTGCGGTCCGTCTGTTCGTTATCGAACACTCAATCTAATTTAAACCGGAATCGCGCCCGCATGTGCGCTAGCGTACATACAGAAATGTATTTTTATGCGAACCTGCAGGTCAGCGTAATGATGATCTTGCCAGCGGCCAGGTTGCCCACAACGCTCAGCAGGAATCCTTCCTGCCGGATGTAGACTCATACACGGTTTAGTTAAATCCGTCTGGATCAAAAAATGAAAACATGCTTAAACACCGTTGCATTGCTGTTAATAGCTGGCCTGCTTGCGGGCTGTAGTAGTATTCCGGTATCTCAGGATTATTTGCCTGCTGCGGATTTCTCAGGCTTACAAAGCTATCGCTGGAGTGCAGATATTGTGCAAATGGAAAAGGAAACCAAAGGCAATAACCCCTTGATGAACAGCCGTATACACGCTGCGATTGATCGCCATCTGGCAGCCAGATCTTATCAACTGAAAACCGATAGCCAGACCGACTTTTTAGTGAGTTATCAGGTTGATATACGTCAGCGACTGACCACTGAGGGTGCCAGCAGCAGTGTTTCTCTGGGGTTCGGAAGTATCAGAAGCTTTAGCACCATTGGCCTTGGCACTGGCTCAAACGTGCGTGATGAAGACGAAGTCACGCTGATTATCGATATCATCAGGGCTGAAGATAACAGCCTGTTGTGGCGAGGCTCCAGCAAGCGATATGTACGCTCTCAGAAAAATCCAGCTGAATTGACCAGACTTATTAACGCCCATGTTGATGCAATTCTGGGACAGTTTCCTCCACTGAAAAAAAATACCGCCAGGTAACCGTCGATACTAAATTACTTGAATATTGCACATGCATACTATCTCGCACGCAATAGTCAGAAACGCAGTTTCCTTACACTTAACAAAGAGCACTATAGACATGAAAAAAATTATTCCATTATTAGGCCTGTTACTGCTAGTAACGCAGGCAAATGCAGCTGACCTTGGCACCAGACAATTATATTTTGGGGCCGGTGTTGGCTTTAACAGTATCAATAACAATAATTATTACCATTACAATGATAGCGATGCTGTAGGTCTTCAGCTATTCGCGGGCCTGCCTCTGGCAGCTAAAATTGGTAGTGCAGATCTGGCTGTCGAACTCGGATATATGGATACAGGTGACTTTGATAGTGGCAGCAGCGCTAATGGTTTGTGGAGCACGGTCGGCGCCAGCCTCCCTCTGAACAACGATCTAAAACTACTGGGCCGACTGGGCTACGACTTCGGTGATGACGACGGTGTAATGATCGGCGCGGGCGTTGGTTTTCCGGTGGCGAGTAGCATGGATATGCGCGTCGAATATGTGATCCGTGATCACATTGATTCACTTCAGCTTAATCTGGTATTTCGTCAGTAAGACCCCAAGGGGAGGGGGTTGGAGTAAAATCAGGGCTAGTTGAGCTGGAACGCAACGACGTACCGCATCAACTGATAGAGCACGGCGTTGATACTGAAGCATCTTTCGCTCGTGTTGATCAAATGACGGATGATCAGATAACACAGCTCAACGGCCACATTGATGAGCTGACTGCCGGAGCAGGTGTCAGTACAGTCGAATTACTTCTGATTATTATTTTAATAATTATAATTCTGTAGAAATAAAAAAGTATAAACGCCCTATATTTGAACAATGTGAGAGACAGCTACCATGGCTAATGACAAAGACGACGGCACTGATGACAGGCCCGGCGAAGATAAACAAACCGCTAGCAACAAAACGGCCATAAAGAAGAAAACCATTAAGAATAAAACGATAAAAAAATCTGCTGCAGAAACGACGGCTACTGATAAGATAGCATCGAAAAAAACTACTGAAGCATCTCCGGTAG
>CALCSG010000355.1 GCA_937894085.1 uncultured Gammaproteobacteria bacterium
CGTTTGTTCAGTGAGCTTTAAGCGAGACCCCGCTTTTACGCTGAGCAGTTACAATTCCTGATTACTTGAACGCCTCCTGCAGGCACGAACTTGCCTTTTATCAACAATCAAGGGACTTTGCAGCATAAGTAATTAGCAATTCCTACATTCGGTGTACCCCGTAGTAGATTGCGCGGTCGAGTGGACGTCGTGCTGGTGAGTTTGAATGCTGGTGCGCCTCAGGCGTAGCGGTCCGGGTATTTATGCCAGGGCTGTAGGGTACAGTCGTACTACTATTGCCTTGTGAGAAACCGTTTATGGTGTTGATACTTATATTATTTCCACTGCTAGTTACCGAATTAATGTGTTCGAAGTGGGCTATCACTTCTCCATTCCGTCCCTTTGTACGCACAAACAGCTTGCAATCCCAGGTATTGTTGGGGTCATTGACCAACCTCGAAAGGTCCTGCGTGAATTGATTCAGCCCCTGCCGGTTCGGCCTCGTAACTCCCACGCCAGGCCGAGTCTGGCAAATTGTTAATCCCTCCTCACTCTTTTTATTTGTAAACCGCAGTCTACCCCCGAAACGGGTTAAGGGGTAAGGTCTACAAAGGTCAAGGAGTCTGACCCGAATGGGAATGGCACTTACTTAAGCCATAATCGACTCAAATTATCATAGAAAAAAATCGACTAGCTGGTTAGGCTTCAAATCGCCAAACCATTCACCGCCACCTTGAGTCGATCTTTCATGAATCCTAATCGTAGAGCTACACTTGTTCAACAAAAATCCATTCAGTCTCATACCTTGAATGCGGACTGTTATCGTATTTTCAACCTGCTCACCAGTGACGGCCTGCTTGATAAAGTTGAAGATCTTTTACCTGAGCACCGTGAAAGAAAGTTCCCTCCTACCGAAACACTCTCGATGTTCATCACTCAGGCTCTGAGTGCAGACCGCTCTTGTCAAAATATCGCGAATCAGGCTGCAGTGAAAAGACTCATTGGAGGCTTGCTACCCTGTAGTACTCATACCGGTGGCTACTGTCGAGCAAGACAACGGTTACCACTTGAAATGGTTACCGGGTTAACACACTACTTGGGTCAGTTAATCGATGAAAAAGTTCCTGATGATTGGCGTTGGAAAGGCCGTAAAGCAAAAATTGCTGATCGAACAACAGTGACCATGCCTGATACAGCTTCGAATCAGGCCGAATATCCTCAACAAAGAGGACAGAAAGCAGGCTTAGGTTTCCCTATTTGTCGTATTGTTGGTATTACCTGCCTGTCCAGTGGCACCTTATTGAATGCGGCTATAGGTCATTTCAAAGGTAAAGGTGGCGATGAACAAACACTCTTAAGATCAATGCAGGGCAGCTTTCAAACAGGTGATCTGGTACTAGGCGATGCCTACTTTCCAACGTATTTCTTTATTGCGGACATGCAAGCCAAAGGGGTTGACTTGTAGATGGAACAGAATGGGTCTCGAAGAAAAAGCACCGATTTCAGGCGAGGCCAGAAATTGGGTCAACGAGACCACATTATCACTATTAATAAGCCCAGAAAAAAACCATACTGGATGAGCGTCGACGATTATCAAGCGGCTCCTGACACATTAAATATTCGTGAACTTAAAGCAGGTGGAAAGATTATGGTGACTACCATAATGAGTCCAAAAGTAGCCACAAAAGATGAACTTAAACGGCTCTATAAAAGTCGTTGGAATGTAGAGCTGGATATTAAGGGATATTAAAAATACCATGGACATGAATGTTCTGAGCTGCAAAACAGCTGATATGGTTATCAAGGAAATATGGGTTTACCTGTTAGCCTATAACCTTATCAGGCTGATGATGACACAATCCGCATTAATGGCAGATATTCAGCCAAGAACGATTAGTTTCAAACATAGTTTGCAGCTTTGGCTAGTATGGGTGCAACAGATAGGAGAGCAAAATGTTGAGCAACTGCATATTTTATTAACCCTGGCAGCTGATATAGAGAGTTGGAAATAGGCCGGGTAGAATAGAACCCAGAGCTGTTAAACGAAGACCAAAACCTTACCCATTACTGACCCAGACAAGGCGTTTATCTAGAGAGGATATAATTAAATGGACATGCTAAAAAGCTTAAGTAAGTGCCATTCGAGTCTGCCCCCTTGATTCCCTCATAACAAAGGTGATTATGTGACACGCGCGAATATTGTGATATGCGACTGTTTATCCTCATATTTTCTCATGTATTACTTGGGCCATCAATGACTGGTTCTGGCAGAATAGCCATTTATCAGTGAAGAAACAGATAGGCTAATGACCGCTATCATGCCGAACCTGACGTTCTAGCATTGCTGATTGACAACTAGGATGGCACTTTCTGCTAATTCTTAGTTAATTCTCCAATCGACCGCTTTCGCCACAGCCTGTGTGAAAACTCGAAAATCTATAAAACATTAAAATTAATTGCCACTTTAGGAATATATAGACTCTAAATTTAGAGTCTATTAACCACTTTATAACTGGTAATTAGTGAAATTTAGACAGTATTTTCCACAATGCTTTTAGCTAAAATAGTTTTCACACACTCTGGCCACGAAGCCGCCGCTCAGTAAACATGCCACGAACGACCGGTTTGGGTCAATTCCAGACAATAGTGCCCTCCTGTATCTGTATGCCCGCTAATTGATAATTTAGGCTTATCAAACATTGATCGCTACTGAACGATTGCACAAGCTGAAACTATAGGATAAGAATTATAAGACCTGCATGGATTTCATTTAAGTTAATGACAGTACTGTTATGGCTGATTAAATAGCCCCGTACTATCAGGCAATGTATTTCATACCTTCCTGTTGCAACCAGTAGCCATTGCAATATTCATAATCCATGTCTACATCAAACGAACTATCGGCCAATTCCTGGCTGTTTTTCAGCAATGCATGTAAATGCTGAATAACCCTGAGGGTATCTCTGGCTGACACTGGCACAACTCTGAGGATATCAATACCGCTCTGCTCCAGTTCCGGCAGGCGATCCAGTAGATTATTCACTTTAGACGACTGTGTCTGAATCCCGTTGATCTGGACAAAACCGTCACCTTCCTGGGTGTTGACCAGTATGCCCTGTTCATAGTCCAGGCATTTAAACTGACAGTCATCCTTGGCGAGCTGGAGATGGCGAGCGGTGAAGCAGCGTGCCGAAAAGGCCAGGGGTAAACGCCCGAAAACCTGATATTCAATTTCAACTCCGAGCGCTTTGGCCGATTCAATCATCGGTGCCAGGTCTGTTTTCCCGAGTTCGACAGGTACACACCAGCGCGTCATGCCAATGCGGTGCAGCCGGGCCAGACTACTGTTGTTATAAATATTGATAGCATTGCCGGCCACAAAATGATTGCTGTGATCGTGGGCGACCTGTAATGCCGCCATATCATTAGCTTCGATCAGGTAATCTTTTTGACTGGCAATACCTGTCAGGTAACTGAGTTCGGATTCTGCTTCCAGCAGGGTCAGTGTTGACAGTACGACCTGTTTACCGGCCTGTGTCAGTAACTCTGCGATAGCCAGCCAGTCCTGAAGTTTCATCGAGCGACGTTTAGAGCAGATAGTTTCACCCAGATAGACGATATCAACCGGGCTATCTGCTAACTGCCGATAAAAATCCTGATAGCCTTGCTGACTCCAGAAATAAGGTACGCTGGCGACAGATATTTTCATGTTCATTGCCAGCTGCGCTCATAGGCGCCCAGTGTGGTTTGTTTACCTTCGGAAAGATCGGTGAGCTGGTCGATAGATTGTTGCGGCAATGCTGAAGAACTGTCATTGCGATCCAGAGCTTCGCGCCATATCCGGGTGACCTGTGCAACATAGGCCGGGCTGCGCTGGCGTCCTTCGATTTTTATCGCGGAGATGCCGGCCGCTTTCAACTGAGGTAAAATTCCCAGCGTATTCAGGCTGGTGGCTTCTTCCAGTGCATGCTCAATCTGCCCTTCTACCTCAAAGCGCCCCTTGCACAGTGTAGGATAACCGGCATTTTCGTTTTCTCCAAAGCGATCAATCAGCAGGCCATTCAGGCGTGACTGAAGTATTGGCCCTTCATCCTCCCACTGAACAAAAGCAGCGGGTGAGCAAACGCCCCGGGTGTTGGGAGATTCTCCGGTAATATACGATGACAGAAAACAGCGTCCCTCGGACATGATGCAAAGGCTGCCAAAACCGAAAACTTCTATCTCTACCGGTGCAGTTTGTGCCAGACGTGAGACCTGAGCCAAAGATAATACCCTCGGTAACACGGCACGTTTAATGGCAAAATTTTGATGATAAAAGTTGAGCGATTGCAGGTTGGTGGCAGAAGCCTGAACCGACAGGTGAATGGGGAAGCTGTCGGATTGAGAACGGATATAATCCATCACCCCGATATCGGCGACGATCAATGTGTCTATGCCGAGAGCCATCGCCTGATCAACCGAATCGGTCCAGCGTGACCAGCCGCTTTCTCTGGCATAAGTGTTGATGGCGCAATAAACCTTGCAGTTATGCTGGTGAGCGTAATCAATCGCTTTACTGATCTGTTGCTCGGTAAAATTAAGCCCTCCAAAGTGGCGCGCATTGGTTTCGTTGCGCAAACCGATATAAACCGCATCTGCGCCATTATCCACGGCTTTCACCAGGGATTGATAATTTCCAGCTGGACAGACTAAATCCACAATAATATTGCCTTTGTGTTAAACCGTGAAAACGCCATTATAATGATCCAGCGCTGAGAGGAATTGATAAGGATCAAGCATTGGAAACACTGGCTTTTTCCCGCTGATTTGCACTGAGACTCAGCTAGTTGATATTTGCTGAAATAGCGAGTGGTGACGGAGTCGGTTTACTCAATACCGATATTAAAAAAGAAACTATTTAGCTGATAAAACTTGCCAATCTGGAGTGTACTGGTCTGATAGCTCCTGAAACGTTAAAAAGAAATAATAGATTTAAGGTATCAGAAATAATGGTTAAAAGATTCCAGCAGGATAGTGTTCGGCAACAAAACAATAACATTGAGTTAACCCGACGTGAGCAGCAGGTACTCGATCTTATTGCCAGAGGACTCAGTAAAAAACTGATAGCTCGTGTACTTGATATAGTTGAAAGCACGGTCAAGGTTCCTGTAAAACACCTGCTGCAAAAATTTAACTTCAAATCAAGAACAGAAGCTGCCATCGGAAATTGAACAGAACAGAACAGAACAGAACAGAAAAAAAATACATAATAAAAAATGAGTCAGATAAAATTGAAGTCAGATTGCTGTCGATGAATGATATAAGCAAACAATGTTAATAGCACTTTGCTCCTGTTCACCATGGCCCATGCTAACGAATGGTTTCAACCAATACCGGTCTTTTAACGCCTAAAGAATCATACGCTGAAATCGTCCGCTTGCGTTGCTAGTTATATTACCTGTTTCATCTGTTCACAGTAATAAATTCGTTTAAATCTGATTTGAGTATTCGTTCAAGTTCAGAGAAATTATCCTCTTTTGTTTCTGTAAAAAGAAACCCAAAAACGGGATATTCTTTGTAATCAATTTTGCGTAATTCGAGTGGGTTTTCAAAATAGGATAATAGCAAATCGTAATCAAATGAAGTTATTTGATTACCTTCGATACCTGTAGAGTTGTCCAGAACGACTATGCTGTAAAGCTTTCCTGCTTTATTTTTGAGAATTTCACTCCAATCTGGTCTGGTTTGGGTAAAATAAAACACATAGGGATTAAATCCATAGGCCAAATAAGTCATATCAGCAGTCGTGCACCAGCCACCAAACCGCATTGGATTAATCTCAATCGGCAATATTGAGCCATCGTGCTCACGTCTTATTTCAACGTGGACAGGAAAATTGCTAACCTCTGCCAGTTTTCCAACTTCCACCAGAAACTCAGAAAACTGATCGATATTGCTTTCTATGATTTCTTTTGAAGAGATATAAACACGATCACTTACATCTCCGCTGGAAGAAAAAACATGTTTGTAAATATTGAGAATGACGGGTTCACCAGATGCTGTGAAATACGCATCAATTGCGAATTCTTCACCCTCAATACACTGCTCTATTATAAATGAGGTTGTATTAAGAACCTCTGATGGATATAAATCTTTAGCATTGAGTAGCTCAGATGTAAGCGCTATTTTTACTTTCTGCCACTCGTTTGGAGTTGTGACCTTATAGACTCCCATGCTGAAAAAACCAACGGCAGGTTTGATAATAAATGGTACAGGAATACTTTCGACAGACAGCTTATCCAGTTCGTCCAGCTGTATTTCTCTGAAATAGAAATCGGGATACATTGTTTTTATCAGAGTTCGAAATTTAACTTTATTTTTAAAAATATCAATTTTATGTGGAAGATCAGTAAATGATAAATGTTTGTCTATCCAGCCGATTGAATTTTCAGATGTGGTGTAAATCAGGTTATTTTCAGCGGATTTGGCT
>CALCSG010000356.1 GCA_937894085.1 uncultured Gammaproteobacteria bacterium
CTTTCCTTAACAGTGCAGCTAGGTTAAGTTGCACTTATGAGTTGAATTCGGGTTTATTAAAGAGGCATTTAGCAATGATTTTTAGTGATTATCATCAACAAATAGTGTCTCTATGGCTGTATCCATAAAGGCAGCTACCACCGGATGAGTTACCCTGCGTTGTATAGAGATAGCATAAAATCTCTGTTCCACTTAATCAATACGGTTAATTTTAATAGATTCATACTGTCGTTCCACATCTGCTTCAATTGCTGCAGGTGCAATAAATATTCCTGCCCCATCCAGGCTGCAGGAAAAAAATAATTATCTGACTATCGTAGAGGAGAAGCCAATATGGCACATTTAACCACCCACGAAGAATTGAGAGATAGAATCCTGACATTAGCAGGCATTGACGAATCGGCGACGCCGTTTGTAAGCTGTTATCTCAATCTTGAAAACTGCGAAAAGAGTGTGCTTGAAACCATCGAACTTAGAGCAAACCTTCTACGCCGGATACTTAAAGGAAGAGACCTGGAAGATATAGAGGAATCTGTGGGCGCTATCAAGTCTTATATCAAACGAGAGTTACTTCCCGAGGCTAAAGGCCTCGCATTTTTTGCCCGTTCCAGCTTCGAAAAAGAATTTTACATGCCACTGCAATTCGCCGTACCGTTACCGAACACTTTAAGAGTCTATCCTACACCTAATATCTTTAACCTGATTGAACTGAAAGACACTTACGAGCGATACCTGGTAATGATCGCAACAACAGAGTGGGTGCGTATTATCGAGGTTAATCTGGGAGCTGCAACCATTCAGGCCTGGTCGGAAAACCCCGGCCTGCGTGAACGCGTTGGCGAGGAATGGAGTGAGACACAATATCAACTTTACCGGGATGATCGTGAAGGGCTTTACCTGAAAGAAAAAATTGAAACACTGGAAAAATTGATGCTCAGCGGTGACCATAGCCATCTTATCATAGCTGGCAACCCGCAGATTACCACCCGGATTCGTCAGGCATTGCCTGATCATCTGGCCGCTAAACTGATGGATATCATCCCTGCCAGCCGCAAGGATGCACAAACAGATATCGTCACAGCAACACTATCAACCTTTGTAGAACAGGAAGAACAGGAATCTCAATCGATCGTAGAGCGCCTGATTCAGGCCATCCGAACCCAGGGACTGGCAGTAATAGGAGCGAAAGATTGTATCGCTAAATTACAACAGGGCAAAGTGGATACACTGATCATGTTGAAGGATTACGACCCGGCTCCTGGCTGGCTTTGTTACAGCTGCTATGAAATGGGTAAAAAAACCCCTGAAACAGAACTCTGTCCCCATTGCCAGTGCACCACGGTACGTCCCACTGATCTGCGTGAAGAACTGGTGCGCCAGGCAGGGAAAAATGGCTGCCCTGTTGAAGTGATAGAGCATTCTGACGTACTAATGGAGCTCGGAGGTATTGGTTGTCTGCTGCGTTTTCGAGCAGATATATGAAAAGAAACTGAGAAACCTTCAGCACTGAACTCGTATCACAGATTATATTTTTCAGCATCCACATGACCTGCACAATATTCAACAGTAGAAAGTATGTAAATCAGCTAGATATTTTACCTTCATTCCACACTTTCTGAAGCCATTGTGCTGATATAGAGCGGACAGTGACAGAGATAATCAAGCGAAAATAATCTTAAGTTATAAGGCTAATTCCTCTATTAAAATTAACGAGGTTATTAGCATACAAAATATAGCTATATTACGCCAAACTTTAGCCTTACCACTTTCCATTAAGGCATAAATCTTCTGCGGCCATTGCTGATTTTGGGTAACGGCTAATTCACTAGTAGTCATGACCCTTTCAATATCGGATGGATGATAAGCATCCTGTTCCATATCATCCTGTGGTCGATAAACAAAAAAGGTAATTTTTGTCTGCGGGCATATTTTTTCAGCACTAAGCCTGATGCTGTTTTTTGAAAATCTGGCTCTACAGGCATAGATATCCTGCATAAGACCGTCAGAATTTTTAACTGCATATCGAGTCTGCCCCCATTGTTTCCATTGAGTTTGATATAAATCCACATTATCTGAATGTTCAATACGAAGCACCCAGTCATACATCAGATTTTCAGTAATTAAATTCTTAATTTCAGCAGCTTTTGGAATATTAAATAATGGCGATACAACTTGCTGTCTGCTCATGAACTTTCTCCTTTAGAAATAAGATTAAATTTATTATTATCAATGAATTGCATGTTTTTTTTTAACACTTCACTCAACCTGTTTTGTTCTTTATCCCTGATACGCTCCAATACCTCCAGCCTGTTTACAACAATATTTTCTTCAGGTATTTTTTTCAGTACTTCCAGCTTACCCAATCGTTGCAAGGCCTGTTCTTTAGTCGTAACGATATAAACTGAACGCCCGGCATTAACCATTTCAAGAATGGATTCTTCAAGTGACAAACCAGCCGAAACCCCCAGATGCTTAACATCTGTAATATCGACCACAAGCGTATGACACCCGCCAATTTGTGAATTCTTACGGGTAATCGCTCTTGAGCTACCAAAGATCATTGTTCCGCGCAGGTATAGCAGGATCACCTTACCTTTACTCTCTCTCAGGATTTCTTTTTCCCGTTCCAATAAGTCGAGGTCTGTTTTATCAGGATCTGTCACCGCTATAACATTTCCTTCCTGTAACTCGGACAATCGAGTAATTGTCATAACATTGGCAACAAATAGTCCAATACCTACAGCCGCAATCAAATCAACGAAAACAGTCAACAGTATTACACCATAGGTTATCAATGCTCCTTTACCAGAGATTAGATGAGCACGTTTGAGGAAGCCCCAGTCAATAATATCTATGCCTACTTTTAAAGCGATGCCAGCTAATACCGCCAATGGTATAACTGAAGTCAAACCAGCCGCCCACAGGATCACTATGAGCAATATTCCTGCTCTTACCAGGCCGGACAAAGCAGTTCGTGCGCCGGCCTGGATACTGACAACGGTGCCCATGGTCGCACCAGCACCCGGTAAACCACCAAATAATCCGGACATGATATTGCCAATACCCTGGCCGATTAATTCCTTATCTGAATTATGTCGTTTGCGAGTAATGCTGTCCGCAATAACGGAGGTAAGCAAGGCATCAATACATCCCAGCATACCCAGTACAATCGCATCGACTAACATTATTCCCCATTGTTCGCTGTTAAACACTGGCAATTGTAGATCAGGCAAGCCAGTCGGTATTTCACCAATGCGCCGGATATCTGAGGAACTGAAAAATATCACTGATATCAACGTACAGGCTACCAGCGCAACCAATGGAGGAGGAAGATACTGTTTAAACTTCGATGGTATAAAGAAAAGGATCGCGAGCGTTATTAAAGCCAGAATAGTTTCATTAGCCTGCACACCGGAAAATAGTGATGGCAAATTCTCTATGACTCCAATAACACCACCATCTGGTGCTGGTTGACCTAATAAAGGCCCTATCTGCAGGATTATAAGAATGATACCAATGCCAGACATAAAACCGGAGACCACGGTATAGGGCATCAGGGTGACATATTTACCTAACCTCATTACGCCAAACAGAATTTGAAACATGCCAGCCATAATTACAACCGTAAATGCCATGGCCATTCCATTCACAGGGTCTGAAGCGATAAGCTTTGCGATGACAGCAGTAAACACAACCGTCATAGGGCCTGTAGGCTCTGAGATCAATGTTGGTGAACCACCGAACAGAGCAGCAAACAAACCGACAAGGATGGCACCATACAGACCGGCCTCTGCACCAGCACCTGATGCAACACCAAAAGCTAGCGCCATAGGTAACGCAATCACTGCCGCGGTAACACCACCAAATATATCACCGCGTTTATGTTTTAAGCTTATTTCGTTGAACACCTGCATATATTCAGAACCTCTGAAAATTAAAATTGCTCTGCAAATAACGAGAAAAATTGAGTGAATATTATGTATCTGAGTAAAGAAAATTACTCATCGATATTAGTGATGGTAACTATAGCTAGTTACCAATAAGAAGCGAATTCCTATATTTGAACAATTAAAAGATTTTTTCACCACGAAGCGCACGAAGTAAATCAAAAGACAATAATATTTAACTCGATAAATCAGAAGTCAGCATAATTTTGAAAAACTTATGCACCTGAAGGACTTGTCTTCGTGTTTTTCGTGCGCTTCGTGGTGAATTTCTTTTGACTTTTTAATCACGCTGAATAGATACGAATTATTTTTATTTTTTGGCTGATTTTTTCCTGCTGGCGTTTAATTTACCTGACGCGGCCTTTTCTGCTTCTTCTAAAATTCCTTTTAATTTAGGCCACAATTTTTCCATACGTTTTCGAATCGATGACTCAGAGCCAATAACAAAATCCAGGAATGTTTGAGCAACCAGTGATAATTCTTTTCCTTTTGGATAAACGATGTACCAGTTACGTAAGATAGGAAAACCTTCTACGTCGAGAATGGCAACAGGACCATCAACCCCCTCCAGTGATAAGGTATGAAGTGATAACACAGACAGGCCAAGATCACCTGCGATAGCATGTTTGATGGCTTCATTATTGCCTATTTCCATGCGCACTGTAGGACGGCGCACCCCTGCTGCATCAAAGGCTTTAAACATAGCATCACGAATTCCCGATCCGGGTTCACGAATAATAAATGGTTCCTTAGCGACCTCTTCAAGGCTAATATTTTTCTTACCAACCAACGGATGATTGCGCGGCGCCATCACAACAAGCGGGTTAGGTGCAAAGGAAAATGATTCAACCTCGATTTCTCCATCCGGTGCCTGCCCCATGATATACAGATCATCTTCGTTAGCGCGTATACGTCGTATAATGCTTTCACGGTTGGTAACCTTTAACGAGAGATCTATACCAGGATAGATGTGGCTGAACTCACCCATCATTTCAGGAGCCAGGTATTTGGCAGTCGTAATAACACCCATACGTAAGCGTCCACGTTTCAAGCCTTTCATATCAGAAATTTTCATTTCCAGGTTCGACAGTGTTTCAAACATGCTTCGACAGGCAGCATATAATTCCTTACCAGCCTCTGTTGGCTCAACATTTCGACCAACATGCTCAAATAATGGCAAGCCGACAGCCTCTGATAATTTTTTGATCTGCATTGAAACCGTAGGCTGGGTAAGAAAGAGTTCCTCGGCTGCACGGGTAAAACTGCCCAGGCGATAGATAGCTTCAAATACCTGAAACTGGCGAAATGTCGCGTATCGAATAAGATGATCCGGCATGGCTGCCGGTGGGGTATAACTATTGTCAGTGTCTGTTAATGTTGACATAAGGCTCACCTGTCCTGTGTTTCATATCAATCTACCACTCATGAAAATTAGAATAATCAGAAGCACATCTGGTTTTCTTTAATCGCCTGAATAATTTCAACTGTTACTAAAATTTCACTGTGATCCGAAACCGCTACTCATTTGTAGATAAAGAAATAATATTTCTACAACGTCGATACTGATTACTCACATATACAACTACAATTATGCTACAAATGAACATCTATAATAATAGATATTATCAACTAATCATATAGACTATTATCTATATTAACTAATCACTCTCAACCTGTCCGAACCTCGTATAAACACTAAAATATACAGTTAATTAGAATCTATATTTCAGAACCTGTTGATTAACAATGATCTATAAATTATTCGTTTTAATCAGGCCAGACACGTCGCACAGCCTGAAAAGGATCCGCTTCTGACTTTCGGGAGTTTACGGGTGTTAGTTTTGTTGCAGTAGCCTTCTTTGAGACAGCAGACTTTTTTGTTGCTAAAGCAGGCTTTTCACCCTGAAGGATGGTATTTTGCGTTGAATCAGCTTTCTCTATTTTATTATCAGCACCTGCTTTGGTCATTCGCATAGATTCCATTAACTGTTGTTTTGCTTTGTCATTATTAGTCATATCTTCATTACCTCATGGATAAGTTGTTCTATTTCCCTCGCGGCATCAATACCTCGACGACCCATCTCAAAAACATTTTTGCCTTCCAGCGCACTATTTCTAAAAACCGCCCTACGACGTAAAGCCGTTTTAGCCACCGGTAAATCTATTTCAGCAAGTGCATCTCTAACTAATCGTGACAAGGTCGTACGTGTTTCCAGTTGATTAATAACGAGCAAAGCCTGTAACTTTGTGTTGGATTGGCGAGCCTGTTGAACGGCTTTTTCAGTATGTACTGTTGCCCATAAATCAACGGGTGATGGCTGCACAGGTATTAATGCTAAATCACTGATTTCTAAAACGCTGATGGTTTGTGGTGCAGATACAGATGGAGGGCAGTCTACAACGATATATTCGTATTTTTTAGACGGCTGGTCCAGCTGAACACTCAGATCTTCACTGGCTTCAAGCACAGAGTTAGAAGCATCAATAACGGTGAATGCATTCCACTGTATAGCCGAACCCTGCGGGTCAGCATCAATAAAAATAGCAGTTGACTGTTTTGCAAGACCTGCAGCAAGGTTGACAGACAATGTTGTCTTTCCAGCCCCACCCTTGTTGCCTACCAGTGCAATAACAGGCATAACTCAACTACCTCAGTGCTGTTTTTCGTTGAATAACATTTCCAGTTCCTGCGCAAACTGATGATGCAAATCATCTAACTGTTCATTATTACCAGTCGGATGAATGGTAATGTTCACATAATCTTTACCAAAACCCATATCCGGAAACAGGTCAACGCGCTCTGAAATTTCAGCTGCACGCTCAAGAAACTCACTCAGTGCAGTATAATTTTCAAAAGAATAACGTCTTTCCAGGCGTGCAGGTTTAGCACGTTCTTTCCACTGATCGCTCATAGCACATCTCTTTTAATAGATAACATTAGCTGTTTAAGTTTATAAGTCTGGCTGTTCCAGTTTATTAATCCATTGTTTCAAATCTGCTGCATGCGCCAGTTCTTCTTTAAGAAGTTCTTCAAAAAACAGGCGGTTATCATAATCAGCTATACTCGAACAATATCTTGCCGCTGCTTCATATAATGTAATCAGATCATTCTCAAATAAATAATCATACTGCAACAATTCATACAAATTACTTCCCAGTCGAACCGGTCGTAACTGAGAAGCATTAGGCGCTACTCCTAGTGCTAACATGCGACTAATAATTCGTTCAGCATGCTCCATTTCTTCACGTGATTCTTCACCAAATTTTCTGGCTACTTCAGTCAGACCCCAGGAGGCAACGAGCATCGACTGCGTACTATATAACTGTACCGCAGAGAGCTCGAGACTCAGGGATCGACCGAGATAACCTAATACCTGTTGATCAGCGTTGATATGAAACATGTTTATGCCGTCTTATTCATCGACAATCAGCTATCAACCAGCTGATGTAGCACTACCTACGTTATCAAGCACACCTTCAACTTCATTGTGTGGACGAGCAATAATGTGTGCTGCAACAAGACCATCTCCAACGCGCTCACAGGCATCAGCGCCAGCTCGAACTGCAGCATTAACCGCACCCGTTTCTCCACGAACCATTACTGTTACATAACCGCCGCCAACAAATTCGCGTCCTATAAGGTGCACTTCTGCAGCTTTTGTCATAGCATCAGCGGCTTCAATAGCAGGAACCAGCCCGCGTGTTTCAATCATACCTAAAGCAATGCCGTAATTATTATTGGCCATGGTTAGTTTCTCCTAAATATTTAATTGGATAATAAAGCTATCTTAAGCTGCACTACCAGTTGGTAAAACAGGCTCAACTTCTTTATGTGGACGGGCAATAATGTGAGCTGCCACCAGGCCATCTCCAACGCGTTCACAAGCATCAGCACCAGCACGAACTGCAGCGTTAACCGCACCAGTTTCACCACGAACCAATACTGTCACATAACCGCCGCCAACAAATTCGCGTCCAATCATGCGTACTTCTGCGGCTTTAGTCATAGCATCAGCAGCTTCAATTGCTGGCACCAGGCCGCGTGTTTCGATCATACCTAAAGCAATACCATAGTTATCATTAGCCATCTTCATATACTCCTATATTTAAAGTCGTAGACTTAGTTGTTTCAAAATAAAAATAAAAATAAAAATAAAAATAAAAAAATTAAGCCACGTGAGTCAGGTATTTAAACCAGCACTGTTGTAGCCGCTATTCGGTTTACTGATCGAAATCAGCATCCCAGAAATCTATAATGCCAGCGACAGTTAGATCCGTTAGAATCCTAAAGTCACAAGCTGCATGTCTCGCCGCAGAACCACTTGATGTGAATACCCAGTTTCCTTCTCTGGCACCCACAGGATCTACCGCTACTACCTGTTTACCGGTTCTGTCTCGCAAAACCCGTAAACCAATATCTCTTAACCCATCGACTCGACGTGTACACACCAACGGTTTTTCAACCTGCATAATTTCCATCGTCTGTGCCTGTCTATGCCGAAGTTTCCGGATCCCAGTGATCGATAATCCCAACGATCGTCAAATCACTCGGATATTCTTTACTACCTGCTGCTTCACGAGCTGCAGAACTTCCCACACAAATCACCCAGTCACCGGGGGTACTACCCACTGCGTCAACCGCTACAGCAACTGAACTTCCATCCTGCACGACCTGCAAATGTTTATGCTCCATTCCCGGTATGCGATTTGTTGAAACTAATGGTTTCAATACCTGACAGATTTTCATTAGTGACCACCTGTTACTTTTGTTTTTACTGAACAATCGAGTATCTCAATTTGTCCAGCACCATTAATGTCACGAACCACCTGCAATGTGTGCAACAGCCCACGATTTGCAAGATCACTGTAACGGTTATGCAATGCAGCAGAAACGCGTTGGCAATGTTCTTCAGCACGCTCACGTGCGCCAGGTACATTTCCGTGATAATCAAAACGAACCACTACCGGTACTGGCAGCCCCTGCGATACATTCAGGCCGGTAAAAATACTAATACCGACATCCAGATCTGAGGCAGCTTCCTCAACCGTTTTAAGATAAGAAAAAAATGTCAGGTTACGTAACTGTATCTCTTCAAAACCGATACCCGCACCGATGAATCGTTCTGCATGACCTATATCGCTATAAGCACCAGCGTAATAACTGCGTACATATTCCACCTGGGACAGATTATTCTTCAGCAGGTATGCCATAAAACGTGCCATACCATCTGCTAGCGCACTGCCACCTTTCTGTTTAATCTGATCAGCTATCCATTGTTCTGCCTGGTTTGCACTCATCCTGGCTGTCATATCAAATACTTCCAGGTTATCTACATAGTTTTCCAGATCAATTTTGCCACTGGCATCCGGCATATGTATTCGAATTGCATCTGTATCTGTATCCATACCGATTAATAAACAGTCGATAGAAGCACCACAACAATATGTATTCTGTATAGCCTGTTGAAATCCCATCAATCGATCCAGGCCACCCTGCGCTGCTTTCTGAGTATCAGAGCCATGCGCCGCACATCCCTGATGTTGCGGATCGACTGAACTGTAGTGGTAAACCACTGTCTTCAAATAACGTGTCGCTGCATCAGACGTATTAGGTTTACCCTCACGAAAGCGAAGCAGTTCTGTTCTGACCCATTTTTCAAGACTGTCCTCGATGTCAAACATTGAGCCAGCATAAGAACGGCGGCGTACTTCTTTGTAGGGCATACGCAATACATAGCGAATTACATGTGCCAGACGCCCATCCGCACAGGGTGAAACATCTACCAGGTGAAAACCACATTGCTGGATAAAGCTCTGGAAATCTGCGTCTCTAGCACTCTGGCCCAGTGGGTCTCGTGTGAAAACTTCATCGCAAAAGCGGTGATAAGTTTCGAATACACTCCAGGCAAATAAACTGCGCATATCGAGTTGCTCAACCCAGGCATTACTTAATAGCAGGTCGGGCAATTCAAAACCGAGTTGTCTGCGTGCTAACTGCTGTGCCTGTTTTTCAAAATTTATTTCATGCTGCAAAGCTGAAATCTGTTTCAACGTCGGAACGATGCTATCAAACGATTCTCTTACACTACTTTCATAAGCATATAACAGTGCATTTTCCTGTGCATTTGTCAGCCCATGATAAATATTCATAAGCGCAGCATTCGCCTTCATCGACGCACTTGCTGAGTAACTGGACTCTGCATTATGCGTTGTGTTCACAGCTCTATCACCAGGGCGACCCAATGGGGCCGATATCCGGTTCAAGTTGCGTGAAGCTTGTTGTCTGCTGCGTGAGTTCAACATGGCGATTTTATGTCGTGATAAATCTCGGATTTCTCCTCGATTATCCGCGCGCTCCTCCCGAATAAGTAATCAGAGATCCCTTTTCAGTATTACCGCTACCACCAGTAACTTTACTGTTTGGCACTGCTATTTCTTCGTTACGTTTTTGTGCAATTGCTGCCATTTCCCGCATCGTAGTCATTGAATTATTTGCCCGTATAGTTGGATTACGTTTTGTGGATGACATACCTTCGGTGCCAGTAACATGTTTACCTCGACCCCAGTCATCACCTGTAATATTTAAACCAGTATCCTGGCCTTCACCTGATATACGTGCCTTTTCTCGTCCTTCAAGCTGAGCAACAGGTTCTGGTCGCATTGCAACTGCGTTAACATTTCCTTTACCAAAACGCGCATCTTCAGTACCGGTTACTTTTCCAGTAGCCATACCAAATGGGCCAGTTATATGGCTTTGCCCCTTTTCTTTTCCGGTAACATCGGTGGAACCAGTTGCAGCTGCGGCACCACCTGATGGCGTACTGATGCTGAATTGCTGACCCACAGCATTACCACCTATTGGTTGAGGAAAATCAGGGCTTGCTGTGGTTGCCGGCGTTGCAGGACATGCATCAGAAAATTGATCAGCACCCACGTAAGGTGTACCGGACACCTGCTCGCAGGCACCTTTATCTGCACCTGTCATGACACCACCAACTCCGGGTTGAAGACCGGTTAATGGCATGGCAGGAGTACTTCTTAATTCTTTATTGCGTGCACTAGCCATGGCTACGTCTTCAGCCCGGCAAAAATTTTCGGATTGCTCCTTTCCGCCGTATGGCGTACCGGTTACCGCTTTACAGGTGCCAGGCTCATCACCGGTCACCATTTTTGCACGACCGGTCATAGTACCTGTTACAGATAAGCCTTTACCTGTTGTTGAAACACCGACCTTGCGGTCTGTAGGCGCTTTTGCACTTGTACCGCAAAAACCGTTGTACTGTTCCTGCCCGACATAGTCATCACCGGTAACGTTTCGACAACTACCTGCTTCATCACCCGTCATGCGTTCACGTCGACCAACCATGGTGCCAGTCACACTGCCACCGCGTAATGTTTCACTCTTGCCAACTTTGGCTGGCGCATTACCAATTTCTTCTGGCTTTGTGTATTGCGTGCCCGTTAGAGATCGACTCATACCCGATTCATCACCGGTCACTTTTTCTGATCGCCCAACATTACTACCGGTAACAGCTTCACCTTTCATGGTTTCAATCATAGAAACTTTGCGCGGTGATTTTTTAGCAAACTCACCACAGTAACCCTGCGACTGCTCCGCACTGGTATATTCATCACCAGTAACATTCTTGCAGGTACCCGCTTCATTACCAGTGACATTACTGTCACGGCCGACACGATCGCCGCTTACAGAGTTACCGTGAGAGGTAGTTGTTACATTAACTTTACTAACTGTCGTTGGTTTAGGATCGCTTTGACAAAATTCACGAAAAACATCCGCACCCATGTATTCTGTACCGGTCACATCACGACAGGTACTGGCCTCAACACCTGTTACACCCTGACTGCGTCCAACCATGGTTCCGGTTAAGGTTTGTCCCTGTATCGTTTCACTGACACCGACTTTCCAGGGAGCATCCTGTGCTGCACCAGTATTAGTATCACGTGCGGGACGCATACGACGAGGTGACTCAGACCTCTTCTTACCTGCACCACCCTTACGGCTCTTCTGATCACGTAAAGTACGAGCCAACTCTCGACTACTCATATCTGGATTAGCAGCTCGCGTAGTCTGTGCCTGAGACATGCCTGACTTGCCAACACCTGCCTTGCCACGCACGGACAGGGCTTTACGTCTTGCCAGTGCACCAGCACGACAGGAATCAGCATTTACAATTTTCCTAGGCTTACGTTTAAGTAATGAACGCGATGCCTGAAGCGTTGTTGACTTCTTATCTACTGAAGAATCACAACCATCCTTATTTTTACCGTTACAACCACATCCACAATCTTTGTTTGAAGCTTCAGCAACAGCTGCGGAGTTTACGGCCGACGCTATGGTCCGGGTACGATCACTGCTACTCGCAGCTCTCTTACCCTGAACCGACAAAGAGCGGCGACGAGCAAGTGAAGCCTTCCTGGCTTCGCTTCCATTGTTAATTTGTGTAGCAGCCACTTTACCCTTAGCAGGTAAAGCCATTGATGGTGAGGGTGCTGTCGCCATTGGTTGAGAAGAAGCAGCGCCACTGGAAGCCGCCCTGTCCGAAGCAGGCAATGTGCGAGTACGAACACTGCTACTCGCAGCCCTTTTACCTTCAACTGACAGAGAACGGCGACGAGCACGTGAAGCATCTCTGGCACTGTTTCCACTACTATTTTGTGTAACAGGTGGAACGCTTGACGGCGAGGGTGCAGCCATTCTCGATTGAGAAGAACCGCCACTGGAAGCGGGCGCTGACTGCAAAGCAGCCTTGCCCGAACCAGACAATGCCTTGCGTCTGGCCAGCGCATAATCGCGACTGCTATTACCATGTGTGTTATTTATCTGTACCATGTTAACCCTCGTTTTTACCAATTTAGCTGCTTAACATCTTTTTTAAAAAGTCCTGCTTACCAGTCTTCTAGCGACCGCTACCTTCATAAACCACAAATGCCAGACCCTGGCTTTGGGTATAGTTATCGTAACCTAGCAGGCGGATATGGTGATCCGGGTATGCACGACGACAGGCTTCCAGTTCAGCTACAACATTTTCCAGCGACTGCTCGCCAAAGAACGGGAGTTTCCACATAGTCCAATAATGGTCAGTAGAATTGTTTGGGTGCTCATGCTCGATCGCTGGTGTCCAGCCCTGCCCGAGTACGTAGGCGATCTGTGAATAAACTTCTTCCTGTGTTAATTTTGGCAAAAAGCCAAAAGTTTCCAGAGTGTTCGCAGTTTGAAAATCACCGCTCTGGTTAGATTGTGTCATATCAAAATCCTCAATAATTATTCATTTAGTTCAATGTTTAAGTCTTCAATACTTAACCGACGTCTAACTTGTCGACAGTGTCAAATTCAAACTTGATCTCTTTCCAGGTTTCCATAGCCAACGCCAGTTCAGGGCTGGTCCTGGCTGCCTCGGTAAGAATGTCACGCGCTTCTTTCTCAATGTTGCGACCTTCGTTACGCGCCTTGACAGATGCTTCCAGCGCAACACGGTTAGCTGCAGCACCAGCGGCATTACCCCATGGGTGACCCTGAGTACCACCACCAAACTGAAGCATTGAGTCATCACCGAAGATAGTAACAAGTGCTGGCATGTGCCAGATGTGAATACCACCAGATGCTACTGCGAACACACCAGGCATTGAGCCCCAGTCCTGATCAAAGAACACACCACGTGAACGGTCTTCCGGTACGAATGATTCACGAAGCTGGTCTACAAAACCCAGAGTTGAATTACGGTCACCTTCCAGCTTACCAACAACGGTGCCAGTGTGAAGCTGATCACCACCGGACAGACGTAAGCATTTAGCCAATACGCGGAAGTGAATACCATGCTTTGGATGACGATCAATTACCGCGTGCATTGCACGGTGAATGTGAAGCATCATGCCGTTTTCACGACACCAGTTAGCAAGACCTGTGTTTGCGGTAAAACCACCTGTTAAGAAGTCATGCATAACAATTGGAGAACCAACTTCTTTAGCGAATTCAGCACGCTTATACATTTCTTCAGGAGTTGATGCAGTAACATTCAGATAGTGACCCTTTCTCTCACCTGTTTCTGTTTGAGCTTTCTGAATTGCTTCACCAACAAACTCAAAACGGTCACGCCAGCGCATAAAAGGCTGAGAGTTTACGTTTTCATCATCTTTAGTCATATCAAGACCACCACGTAAACATTCGTATACAGCGCGGCCATAGTTTTTAGCTGACAAGCCCAGTTTTGGCTTGATGGTTGCACCCAGCATTGGGCGACCATATTTGCTCAGGCGGTCACGCTCTAACTGGATTCCAGTTGGTGGGCCACCACAGGTCTTGATATAGGCAATCGGGAATCGAATATCTTCAAGACGTAAGTGCCTGAGCGCTTTAAAACCGAAAACGTTACCAACTAATGAAGTGAGTACGTTAACAATTGAACCTTCTTCAAACAGATCCAGTGGATAGGCAATGAAAGCGTAAAAAGCTTCATTATCACCAGGAACATCTTCGATGCGGTAACAACGACCTTTGTAATACTCCATGTCAGTAAGCAGTTCAGACCATACTGTACTCCAGGTACCGGTAGAAGATTCGGCAGCAACCGCAGCGGCAACTTCTTCACGTGGCACACCTGACTGACCTGTACATTTGAAACATGCTAATAAATCTGTATCAAGCGGTACATAGTCTGGTGTCCAGTACATATCGCGATATTCTTTCACACCTGCATCGTAGCTTTTGATCGACATATAAGTCTCCTATTTTTCCTATCTCGTTTTAGTTACTAAATATTCGTTAGTTATTCAACTGGTGTGAATCATAGGACAAGGCCTGCACGTGGTTCCAATTGATATTTTATTGATAACCCATAGCCTCGAATCTATGTATCAAAAATTTGATTAAATCGACGCATTTAACTATTAATTAATAGCATTGAATCAGCCAGGTTATAAAAAGGTATGCAAGTCATTTAAATAAAAACTTTATAACTAATGTTGCTCTAAGGTGTCGGAGCTGGTCTACTAAAAACTGATGTTTAAAAAATTCATATACCTGTTGAAACTTACCATCCAGAACTTATGTCGACTCCGATACATGAAACACCAGGAATGACGAAAGGTCAGAAGTAATCCGATAACTAATTGAAATATGACTTTTGACTGATAGATAGTTATCTATATTTTTAATTTGATTTTTTGATTATTCTTACTGCAAAAAGAACGTTACCTTGTGAACCATTATTTATTAACGAGCGTGTAAATTATTTATATTCTTTTTTAAGAGGGTAACAAAATGAAAGTCGGTATTGTTCTGGGTTCAAGATCGCAGTGGAGCACTATGCAACATTCAGCGAAATTACTTGCCCATCTGGGTATTGCCTTTGAAGCTCGTATCATCACGGCAAATAAAAGCTTCAATCAATTACATGAATATGCCAGTAAAGCCCAAAATCGCGGTCTCGAAATTATCATCGCCGGCCCCACAAAAAAGGCCTATTTACCTGGAATTATTGCTTCAAAAACAGGGGTTCCAGTACTTGGCATACAAATAGATACTCCTACAGATAAGAAGGAAAATATTTATAATCCAGATTTGAATGATAACAAAGACGAGTCGATCAGGATGTTTACTACTGGTCCAGAAGGTGCTGTTAATGCCGCATTATTTGCTGCAGGTATACTCTCTAATAAATATCCGCGAATTCGCGACAGTCTAATTAAGTACCGTAGTCAGAATGTCTACGCAAAAGCTTCGCAGGAAAACTCCAGATACATGCTTAATCGTTAATTACAGCTGCAATATTTCTCATGCAGCTATCATATTGCGTAGCTGACGAGTTTTCTCCAGCATACGGTAGGTTGAGCGGTTATTATTATAACGCGTGACGTCATACAAATTCACCCAGATCACCTGATGAGACTCATCATTACCGGGCACCAATAACGAATCATCAATTTCTATCAGAAACCGGATATCAATGTGTTCATGCTGCGGATCCTGATGATTAGCATCAATACGATGAATATCAACATCAAAAACAGCTTCATTAACGAGTTTAATATGGCATTCTTCAAGTCCGGTCTCTTCCGATGTTTCCTTCAGCGCAACACGCAGGATGTCAGCATCGCCATCGGCATGACCGCCCGGCTGGAACCACTGATCCAGTTTTCGATGATGTAATAACAGAACACGATCACGGCGCGAATTAACTACCCAGGTTGACCCGGTAACGTGGACTGGCCATAGCTCTCTATAAAAACAGTCTTCATGTGCTTCGATAAAATGAATAGCACGTGAAACAAACGCCGATTCATCCATAAACCTCGTATTATGCTGTTTTAATAAATCAAGTAATTGTTGACGATGCATAGCCGACTACCAGTTCTCATCACCAGCAGGATCAGAAGGGTGCTGCACCGCGCGCATGGCCGCGGCGGCCGCTTCTGCTACATCTGCCTCAGAGCCAGACAGGGTTAACCTGCCATAAGCGCCAATCGCCTTAACATCGATTATTGTAATATTGGCTGCTTTTTCAGCCTGATTGGCTGCATACACAATATAACCCGCGGGTTCGGTTTCCAGGATAAACATACTCTGCCCCGGCAACATCATTGAGCCGCGACGATCCTGACGATTAATAAGCACCGTATGATCCGAGGTCATACCGGTTATAATTTCACTCCAGGTAACCTTACAATTCTGCCTGCCTTCCAGGTGCTCAGCTTCAAAACTCGACAGCAACACATTTCCTGCTTCGCGTACATCACTCTGATCTCGATGGTGGATAACCATCGAACCAAAAGCACGCTCTACAACCTGTTGCGCCAGATTAACGCGGGTGGCCTTTAATGCGATATCAGTATAGCGATGAATTGCCATGCCCGGAGATACTTCAATCCACAGGCAGGAATTTCCCGGTACCGGGTGAAACCCCTGAGATACAGACGCGATGTATTCTGCAAGCTGCGGCTGCAAGGAGTCTATATAAACATACGTCCTGAGTTTTACCATAATAAAATAGTCGACCTGGAGATTACTGCACGATCTGAACTGTTAATCTCTTTAGCCATTAAATATCACGAAATGTTAAAGTCGCACCTTAGATAGATACTCAAATTCATACCAATAAATAATTAATTCAATATAGATAGATAAAAGGCTATGGATTCACACCCACTCAAAGCAAAAACTTTTGAATTCACTCAATATCTGGCAGTTTAATTACCCATTAATCGTATACCACAGAAAGTACACTCAACGTCTACAGAAATATTTTCAATCCCAAAATTTGATACTCGGCTATTATTAATAGCCATTAGATTCCATGTTTTAAATCACTTCGAATTATACGAAGAGTAATCACTAAATATTCGAGTTATTTTATTGATGCTTTTGCTGTATTTTTATATGTCCTAAAAAATATATTTTACCCTGCAGGAGCAGGTTATAATGCCTGGGTATACTCCTGAACTCATTGAAATAAGTAAAAATCAAACCAGATGTTCTGAATGCCCCATTCGTCACCAGACACTTTTCCAGGGTGTCAAAAAAGAAGATCTAAATTTGGTTCAAAGTTACCGAACCGGTCAATACCGGTTAAAGGCACGTCAGGAAATCTTTTTAGAAGCACAAAACAGTCAATATTTATTTAGTATTTATCATGGCTGGTGCGCCATTTACAAGTCTCTTGGAAACGGTAAAAAGCAAATTATTAAAATTGCCTTACCGGGTGATTTAATTGGTTTCCAGTCAAATATTGAAGCACCGCTTAACTATTCTGCTATCAGTTTAACCGACATGGTATTGTGCGCTTTCCCACGCAACGAGTTTACCGGGTTATTGAACCGAAACGCATTTGTCTTAAAAAGGTTAATGGAGCTGAATGCTCGAGAAATGAATCTTTGCCAGAATCATTTAATGGCAATAGGCAAAAATATTGCTATTGAAAAGATTTCACTCTTTTGTGCTGAATTATTTTTACGTTTCCATAATATCTATCAACTCCCTCTCACTAACAGGATATTTTTCCCGCTTACCCAGGTAGAAATAGGCGATGCTACCGGCTTAACATGTGTTCATGTAAACCGAACTTTAAAAACGTTAAGTGATATGAACCTGATGGATATTTCAGCTAGAACACTAACCGTACCTGATATCGATAAACTGTGCAAACTGGGGCAGTTTGATGCTAAATCCATTCATACCTATACACTGTATTAATCAATCTCTCATAAATCTGTTATAGATAATTTGCACAAGTGACAAGCTTGCAACAAACTGACTTTACAAATTTCTCCTGATTTTTACTCAAACATTAAATTCGACATTCATCGTAATATCCAGAATACCTTCAATCTCAGCCAGACTGTGTCTCAGCCTGGAGGGATCATGCCAATTATCAAACTTACCCGACAGCCGAACCACGCCGTTATTAACACTAATCTCCACCGCTGCCGCGATAAATCGTTTATCGGTTTGAATGATTTTACGGATTTGTAAATCGATATTGTTATCGCTCACTGCTACAGCAGGCACGACACTAATGTCATTTTCTACCTCAAATACTCCTGCTGCGGTCCAGCCAATTCGACCAGCAATGAGCTTCTGTTCATATAACCGTACCTGCCCCGTTAGCACTACAAATCGTTGTACAGTCCGTACCTCAATTTGAGTTTTACGAAGCAGCTTGGTATGGGCAATTTTAGCTTTGATTTCACGCTGTATTAAATCATCACTGCGAGCTATAGCCGTGGTTGTCTGAAATAAAAATGTGATCAGCACAATAACCAGCAAAAGTGTTTTATTTATTTGTGTCTGTTTCATCGTCATTTAACCCTCTACCATAGATTATACTTCACTGTAATAACCCTAACCCTTTGGTTAATATTTAAAAAGTCGAATATTAGATACCTACTGTTCGGTTTATTCGATCATTTAATTATTTGTATCCTGTTGCTTAAGTAAAACTATTTCGTAACAAATGGGCAGCAACACAATAATTATCAGTTATGACATTAATTTTATTACTGAAGATTTCATTCCCTTTTCAGTGAATGACGGAAGGGATCAGATGCAATGCCGGTAAGTTAAGCGACTAGCGTCATTCTGGCGAAGGCCAGAATCCATCACAACGAGCCTGCAGGCCTTTAAAATGGATACCCGCCTACGCCGGGCATGACGACTTAAAACGTTAACTTACCGGCATTGGGATCAGATGCAATCACTTATTGAGACGTACATCGCCTTACTTACAGGCAACTGTGCAAAACTATAAAGCTGCCTGTAATTAATTAACTAACACAAATTACTTCGGTTTTTACGAATAGTACATCAGTTAAATTCGACTTTAATTAAAAAACTTATCTGACTAGCATGTATTCACGTTAATTAGAAATATGGCTAAAGAGGATATAAATATGCAAATAGATATACAGGCTCGTCACTTTTCACTAACCGAATCATTACGTAACCATGCTGATAGAAGATTGCATTTTACATTGAGCAGTTTCGATGAATACATCTTCAAAGTAGTTATGCGACTGTCTGATATCAACGGTCCAAGAGGTGGTAAAGATAAACACTGCCACTTACAGGTCATACTTGGCGGGCTACCAGATATTGTAATCGAAGACACCGAAGCTGATATGTACATAGCTATAGACAGGGCCATTAGTCGAGCTGGACGATCTGTAAAGCGCAAAATTGACCGCCATCAAACACTGTTAAAACAGAGCAGTCCTTTACCCATGGATATTGACCAATTCTCTGAACAATATTTATCAGACTCACAAACTAGAGGTTTTTAAAATGAACAGTCCAGTCACAATTTCAGCAAATCGAGTTGAGAGTTCAACTCTTGCCACCAATAAAGTTATTCGCAATACCTATATGCTATTGTCAATGACTCTTCTTTTCAGTGGATTAACGGCAGCAGTTTCAATGGCGCTAAACCTGCCTCACCCTGGAATCTTACTCACCCTGGGTGGTTATTTCGGCCTGCTATTTCTAACTACGAAGTTTCGGGATAGCTCTACGGGACTGCTCTTCGTATTTGGCTTAACGGGTTTTATGGGGTATACCCTGGGTCCGATTCTGAACAGTTACCTGGCAATGGCTAACGGTGGGCAGGTTGTGATGACGGCAATGCTTGCTACTGGCACTATCTTTTTAGGTCTGTCGGCTTATGCATTAAATACCCGTAAAGATTTTAGCTTTATGGGCGGCTTTTTAATGGTAGGTATCCTGGTTGCTTTCCTGGCGGGGTTAGGAGCTATGTTCTTTGAAATGCCGGCATTATCGCTTGCTGTTTCAGCCATGTTTGTGCTTTTAATGGCAGGACTGATTCTGTACCAGACCAGCAGTATCATTCATGGTGGTGAAACCAATTACATAATGGCTACTGTCACCTTATTTGTATCGATTTTTAACTTATTTACCAGCCTGTTGCATCTTATCGGATTCATGAATAGCGATGAATAAGTATATCCAGAAATAGCCAGTCACATTGCAGTGCCCCTTTATTCCAGGTGATCATAAAAGAATACTCATTACAATTTTGGTTTAGAAAAACACCCCCTTTTTTGACCACTTAAAATCACATGTGTATTTTTTATTAATATTGAGATCCTGGAAATTTTTTAAAAATTACAGCTCAAGATGATCAATCAAAGCAGGTCTATAGATGGATCGTACTGTGCTGATAAAAACTTTACCATTAGCTGGGTTTTACTGACTCACCCGGGTATATCTGGTATTCAGAGTTCTACCTGAGGAACTGGTTAAGCCGACTAACACTAACCAGCCTTTTAACCGCAGGACTTTTTCTACCCTGACAGGTTTATGAACTCCCAACGAACAGTAGATAAAACCAGTCAGAAATACGCATAAAGACCATTATTCAACGACGAATAACATCTCTCTGGCTTTATCCATAACCGCAGCCACTACTGGATGGGTTATCCTGCGTTGCACGGAGATGGCATAAAACCGCTCTTTCACTTCATCGACACGGCCAATCGCAATAGATTCATACTGTCGTTCTACCTCAGCCTCTATCGCAGAAGGTGCGATATATATTCCGGTACCCTGCTGACCAAATGCTTTCATCAGTGCGCTATCTTCAAATTCAGCAACCACGCGCGGATGCAGGCGATTTTTATCCAGCCACTGGTCTATACCGGAACGTAACTGAGTTCCGCTGCCGGGTAACATTAAAGGAGCCCCATCCAGACACTGTGGAAAATCACCAGATAACTCTTTTCGCAGTTTAGCGGCCGCGAAAAAACTGACTGAACATTCACCCAACTTGTGACTATAACCCCGAGTACTGACCGTGGGAGGTATAGGACTGTCAGCCAGAACCAGATCCAGTCTATGAACCGCAAGTTCAGCCAGCAGCACATCCAGGCTACCTTCACGACAAATCATACGCACCGGTTCCGGCATTAGTAGTGCAGGTTCCAGAATACGGTGGGTAATAGATTTCGGTAAAACATCAACTACTCCTACCTTGAATACCTGCGGTCGACCTTGCGGTAACTGGTGAATTACCTCTTCCAGTTCACCTCCCAGTGAAAATATTTCATCAGCATAACTGAGTACAAGCCGACCGATTTCCGTCAGTTCCAGGTTACGCCCAACCTTGGTAAACAGTTCAACCCCGAGACGCTGCTCAAGTAAACTCAATTGTCCACTGATAGTTTGCGGTGTTAAATGTAGTCGTTCACTGGCGCGGGCAATTCCGCCTTCCCTGGCTACCGCCCAAAAGTACTGTAAATGTTTGTAATTAAACATGGACCCACCTTTACTTCGTAAATTACGAATAATAGAACAATAATAATCGAATTTTCAGTATTTTGAAACCCGCCTAGTGTAGTGCTTTAAACTGCATTATGAAATGGAAGATTCTGACGAGCCCTGCCGACTTTCTCGAG
>CALCSG010000357.1 GCA_937894085.1 uncultured Gammaproteobacteria bacterium
AATTATTTCAGACTCAAATTTATAAACGTATTGAAGATGAGCTAAAACAGCAGGCTTCCAGCATTTTTAATGAAGTGCGCAATTTGCAAAACCAGATAAAAGGGATTTTGCAGGTGGCGGAAGTTAGCGCTGAAAATGATATTGCACAACAGCTTGAAAGTTTCACACCACTATTGAAAAAATCAGCCACTCAAAAAGAAAAGGCTCAGCAGTCTCTACACGAGGCATTGCGGAAAAAGCAGCAGGCCCAGGTTTTATTTAAAGATTTTGAAGATTTTGAAATTACTAAAAAGAAAATAGCCACGCTGGTTTTACAGCAAGCTGAGATTGATCGAAAGCAACAACAGCTGGATAAGGCAAAACTGGCAGAAAAAATTAAGCCTTTATTCGATGAATGCCGACGCATTGAAGCTGAGTGTCAGGCACTGGAAGTAGAACTAACCCATACCACAGTGGCTCAACAGCAGGCCAGTGAAACCTCGAAAAAAGCTCAAAGCGAGTATGAACTGGCGAAACAATCATTTAAAGTAGTCGATAAACTGAAGCAAAAACATCAGTTAATACAACAATACCAGGAAAAAATAAGTAAACTGGAGGACGCTAAAAAAGCAGCATCGCGAGCTCATAAAAATTGTGCCGATAGTGCCCAGAAATTAAACCAGTTACAGCAGCAGCTCGATTCAAAATCCAGGCAGATTGTTCAATTTGAGCAGCAGATACAGTCCTCTCAGCAGGCTGTCTCTACCGTTGAGCTTAACAGGGCCAAACTTGAAGAGCTGGCTCGTCAATATGCTCAACGTCAGAAGTTTGATGATTTACAAAATACTTTCAAATCGCATAGCTCAAAACTTCAGTCGGCTCAACAGCAACTTGAAATATCCACCGAGAAAGCTGAAAAGTCACTACACAACGCTAAATCTCAGGAAATGTATTGGCATGCCGGTCAGGCAATCAACCTGGCTAAAGAGCTGCAACAGGATGAACCCTGTCCTGTGTGTGGTAGTACCGTTCACCCGTCACCTGCGTTACCCGATACCAGTCAACCGGTCGTCACTAAGGAGCAGGTTGAATCAGCACGTTCACAGGCTGACCATGATTTGAATCAACGGCTTAAAGCTGAAAAACAGCTGAGTTTATTTGAAATTGAAATTAAGCAGTTTGAAAAAGAAATACAGTCTATTCAACAGGACCTGGGTGTATTGAGCGAGCAATCCATACAACAACTTGAAGAATCTTTAACTGCTTTACAGGCACAGGTAGTATCACTTGGGCAGCAACAGGCTGATTTACTCCAGCTAAATGAAAAGCTGAAATCGGATAAATCATTACTGGAAAATCTTCAGTTAAGCCTCACGGAAGCTAGCAGACAAAATGAACAGCTTAAAAACCAGTCACTGCAGCAGCAGACGTTAGTCACCTTATTAAGCAATGAAATACCTGAGCAGTATCAGGATAAGACTTTTGTACTTAACGAGTTAGACAATATTTCGGCATCCATCAGGAAGCTTACTGAAAAACTTGAAACAACAGAACGCCAGGCACATGCATGTAAAACCCTGCTCACTCAACTGGAGACCAGTATCAGTCAGTTATCTAACAGGAGAACCTTATCGGATGATAAATTAATCGAGTCAGAAGCTGCCTGGCAACATGCATTACAGCAAAGTGTTTACGCTAATGAAGCAGAATATCAACAGTCAATTCTTAATGAGAAAGAAATGTCATTAATTTCTGCAATGATTTCAACTTTCAGCGATCAACTGAAAGAGTTGAATGGAGCCTTAAATCTGCAGGATAAAAAATTGAGCGGCCAGTCAGTACCTGATATTGAGGCACTTGATAAGGTTTGCATTCAACAACAGGATAATTACCAGACCTGTGAAAAGGAATGGCACGAGCTTGATTCGCGGATCAGGCAGTTAAAGTCGGTACACAATAAACTGAAAAAAGCGCACGAAGAGAATGCCGGGCTGGAAGCTCAATACGCTATTTACGGCACATTAAGTGATGTAGCCAATGGGCGTGGCAATAATAAAATCAGCTTACAGCGTTTTGTGTTGAGTGTATTGCTGGACGATGTATTGATTCAGGCATCACAACGTCTGAGTTTAATGTCCAAAGGGCGTTATCAAATGTTGCGTAAAGATGCCCGCGCAAAAGGTAACAAAGCCTCAGGCCTGGAGCTGGACGTGGAAGATGCTTATACCGGAAAAATCCGATCAGTAGCGACCTTATCAGGTGGTGAATCCTTTATGGCGGCTTTAGCGTTAGCCCTCGGCTTATCCGATGTTGTGCAGGCCTATGCCGGAGGTATCAAGCTGGATGCGCTGTTCATAGATGAAGGTTTTGGCAGCCTGGATCAGGAATCTCTGGATCTGGCCATTCGAACACTGGTTGACCTGCAGGCGACCGGGCGCATGATTGGCATCATTTCTCATGTTAGCGAACTGAAAGAGCAAATAGCGTTAAGGCTGGATGTGGAGAGTTCAAAAACGGGCAGCAAGGTAAGAGTTATAGCGGTCTGAAATTATATAAAAATTTAATTTTGTAAATGACAATATGTTTAAATCACATGGCATAAACTGAATTATAAACCCGGGCAGTCTTCATGCTTTAAACATCGCTACAGATAATGCTAAGACCCTTTTAAATAGCGAGTATTTCGTGTAATTCAGAGTTAAGTTTTCAATTGACTCTAATCATTCTTTACTGAATACTCAGCGCAGTAATTGTCATGATTACAATTAACTTAAGGGGTGCATCTTAATGATGTATAGCGCTAATGTTACGCAGCGATAATTGGAGACTCTATTGTTTTATACTGACACCCCTATCAAGGAGCTTTTGCTGCTGTCGATTATTTCTCTGGCCCTGTTGTCAGGTTGTGGTGGTTCGTCGAGTAGTAATGCTTCAACTGTCACAATTTCGGGCAGCGTTCAGAAAGGTTTGTTCAATTCCTTAATTGTTAATGTAAAACCAGTTAATGTTCAGACCGGGAAACTCGGTGATGCTATACCGGTCAATGTCGTTGGCCAGAATTATTCAGTGGCTATCAATAAAAATCAGACTGTACTGGTCGAAGCGACGGGTGTTTTTCTGAATGACGTCAACGGTAGCCCTGTCATACTGGATCAACCTGTAACATCTATAGTCAATGTTGGAAGCCAGAATATCGCAGCCAACATCAATCTGGCAACGACATTGACGGCCGCGAAAATATTACAGGCATTACCTGCATCCACCCAGCCAGTTGCAAACCTTATTAACCAGCAGGAAACTTTCGTAAACAGCGCATTAGGTTTTCCTCAGGGTACGCTACCCGCTCAACTCGACTATTCGAAAATTAAGTCCACCACAGTCGTCACTGACCCTGATCTTCAGTTGCTACTGTTATCGGCGGGTATCGTTGGTACATTGACGGGTAATCAATTCTACGCAGATGGTTTCGGCAGCATTATGGATGGTTTTGTGAATGCTGCTACGCCAGCTGAGGCTGCCTCCACTTTGGCTAATTTAACAGGACTTGCTGCCAATGTGGTTTATCAACAGGTGCTGCAAAATGCGGGTTATAATTTTTTACCAGGTTTGTCACTCGTGGGTAGTCCAGTGCTAAGCTGTATTAGCGCCGGCACCTGTGCATGGCAGACACCCGGTGGGCCGACAGTTTCTGTCGTGGGCAGTACGATTTATGAGGCCGAAGGGCAGGCGCGAATTACGGTTCGACTGGGAGAAGCTTCTGCGACTGTGGTTAGAGTGCATGTTTATACGGCTTCGGTCACTGCTACAGAGGGCGTCGATTTCATCGGCATGGATAAATATTTCGATATTGCTGCGGGTGATACTCAGGCTGATATTGATCTTAATATCATCATCGACCCGCTGGTCGAAGCAACAGAAGAGATTAACGTCATACTCGAATCGTCTAACGCTTCTTATCCAGTGCTTCAGGGTACGCGAAGGTATTAATATTTGATGGCGCGCCCGTCAGCCTGAATAATCAAAACCCTGCGAATATGGAGATTCGTTCAGTTGAAGCGGCTTTTATCTGTACACCAGCTGGAGACTGTGGTGATCTGAATACATCCGCATCGCTTGGCATTTCTAACGGAGATAGTGCTCTGATCGTAACGAAAATAGATCTGGCTGCGTTATGCAGCAATAGTGCAAATTGTCCACAGCAGTCACATGACTGGCTGGTAGATTTCTATCTTGTCGCAGAAGGGGTATTGGGAGCCAACCAGGGCGAAGTCAGCCTGGGGCCCTATATCTATAATAAGAAGTCGGTACAGATTGTTAATGAAAGCACTTTATTTCGTTATGCATGGCTCAGTGTTGGTGGCGATGAGGTCGATGTTCTGGCAGCAGCTGCACAGAACAATAGCTGGGACCTGAAAATAGAGGCACGTCTTGGACAACCTGCGATTACTAAAGCAGCATCGCTGCCAGCGATTATAGCATTGCCTGCATCGGTGCTTGCCGGTGAAACTGAAGTGCCGTTAGGTACTGTGTTTTCTGTCTCTACTACAGATGCCAGCTGCCTGGCCGGGCAGCTCAGTGTTAACGCGCAATATTTAATACCTGACAACGGCACTTCGACAGGCAGTTTATGTATAGAACTGGATGCAACAGATCCTGTCGGCAATCCTGCTCTTGTCGTGGGTGGCAGCATTGATCTGCATCCTTCCTATTTGAAATTACCTGAAGGAGTATTTTTTCGTACAACTAAAGTGGATAGTAATCCAGCTTCTGCCGGCATGCCTTACACCACTAAAGCTGTCCCATACCTCGTCCCATTGTTTGTGACCACACCTTATCAGCAACTGTTCAATACCTATCTGCACGGTGAAGGCTGGCCATTTGAATTTCTGCTTAGCGCTGTGGCTTTAAATCAGCGCGGAATAGAAATCAGTTACAAGGATATGCGCTATGTGATGGAAGTTGGTTATTCTGATCAGGATCCACGTAAATATGATCAGCTATATAGTAACGACATCTATTACCGGGGTGTTTCCGGCAGTGGCACATTGCTGCTGACGCAGCAGGGCATTGATGGCGCAATCGATGTTACCGGGGCTGTTGCTGATGTTGGCCGCACGGCGTTTCCAAAAGCGCAGATAGTCTGGCAGGACTTCACCCAGCAAATTGGTAACAGCCGTTTGCAACCGGTACAGATGGCTGTTTCAAAATACTTGATGTTGCAGTCTTCAGCCTGTGATGGGCCGGGCTGTGATCGCGAACAGCAACAAATCTGGGACGTCAGTAGCAATAACGCAAAACTTGATGGCGAAGGTTACCTGCTGGCTGATGCTGTTAACGGAAGTACATCTCATCAGGCCGTAGTTTTTGGTGCACGCGACAATGGCGTGTTTGCATGGACACTGCCAGACGACTTTTCATCGCAACAGAACATGAAACTTGCGCTGCCGGGTTATGTGATGCCATCTGATTCTACAGTTAGCGATTATCTGTTGGCTCATCTAAACGATACGCCGGCTGATGAAAATCTGGCGCGTTATCCACTGGGTAGTGATGCCGCTGTTGACGGTAATTATCACCCGGTCGGTCTTTCGGTAGGGCCAGAAGTGTATCGCGATGCGAGCGGTCAGCCTGTGCAGGGCGATGGGCAGAACCTGGTAAGTAAAAACCTGACGATCAATAATGGTGTTGATGCAGCATTTGATCTTGCATCATCCGTAGCGGTTAAATATGTGCTGCGTAACGCAGGTGTCACTGGTGTATTTAATGTTGCGACAAGCAGCCCTGGTGCATCAACGACAGCACAGTTCTACGGTTATCCACTATCACTGTCACGCTTTGCAGTTCGCGCCACAGACAATCAGCTGGATAGTTACACCTGGATAGATGGTCAGCTCGCGCTGAACGGTGACGCTGGCGGACCCGGCGGACTCGATATCTATTTCACCAATCTAGAAATCAACTGTGCCGCACGGCTTGGTAATGTTGATCTTTTATATGAGGCCTGTGATGGTATCGATAATAACGACAACACACTATTCGATGAAAACTGTGCGCCTCGCCTGGATAGCTGGCAGACGGACATGGATATTTTTGCTGCCGGTTTTAGTAATGGTGAAAGCGGGCAGGCCTGCGCAACAGGCACACAGAATTTTACTCTCAATCATCAGCTGTTTTTTGCCGCGCTAAACAAACCGGTTGCTTTCGAGACACAGTGGGATAAAGACGGTTACCTGGTAGAGCAGAGCAGTGGCGAGCTTCCGGTTTATAGATTCGACAGAAGTACTGAAGGCAAAGGCTTTCCGATAAAAACCGGCGGGGCGCAACTGGCATCGGGTCAGGTTGATGGAGAGGGTTACGGCTGGCTGGAGCTGGCTAATACTAAAGTTGGTATCAATTTCTGGAATGCCCTGGATGCGGATTTGCGCCTGGCTAACCGTTCGCAGTTTGCACAACTGCTCGCTGAGCCGACGGTCGTATTGCCTGCCGGTCAGCTGACTGATCAGCAGGATCTGGTAAAGCCGGTCACTGAAACCAATAAACAGTTATTACAAAGGACAATTGATACGGGGATTGATCTCGACGCTATCTACCAGTGGGGAAATACCGGGTTTGGCTTCACCTTGCCGGTTTACTATCAGCCATATCAGCTGGATTCAGGCAACAGTGATGTTGATGCTGAGGGGCGGCAGTCACGTTTTGTCGGGCGTACCTTGTCCTATGATCTGTTTGTGCTGGATGCCAATGCCGGCATTAACTTTATCGAACCGGAGCGCACCAAACTCAGTTTCGGGGCGAGCGCCGATTTCGAGCGACTGGGTAACATCAGTTTCCAGATCGATCCAACCGACCCGGCCAGTGCTGCCAGAGTGGATGATCTGCTTATCTCGGTAAAAATTATCAGCACACCGTTGCTGGCTCCTGCATTGAAAACCTTTCTCGATACGGTCAACGTGATTAACCGGGCCGCCGGTCGTGGACTTGATGAGGCAATTAAGAGTGGACTGGAGCTATCGCTGCAGGAAATCGGAAATGCGGCTGCGACGGATCCCTTCGTTACCGCCAGTGAAGCACTGGCGCTGTTGCGTAGTGGCCCTCAGCAAGCCATAACAGTGCTAGCAGATGAATTGAGAGAGCCATTAAATGAAGAATTATTTTCCCTGGAACAGGATCTGCGTACTGCTATCGACGATCTGCGTATTGCAGCTGATAATGAAGTTGTTGCCAGGGCAGACATTGTACTCGGCGTGCTTGATGAAGTAATTGTGCAGGCAAATGCAGTCGATGCCTCTATTGATAGCACCATACTCAGTACCACTGACATGATTGCTCAGGCGCGCTCGGTTAGCACCCAACTGGTCAGTGTAACCAGTGAAATTGAAACAGTATTACGGCAGTCTGTTAGTTTTGTAGAATCCAGCTGCAACACAGGTTTAGTAGCCAGTGCTCAGGGTAATGGTTATCTTGATCCTGTAATCGAGCGTTTTGAGGCGGTACGCGAGCTGGCTGATATCATCCAGAATTCAAACGGGTTGTTTGATGTTGCTGAAACCCTGGTTAAAGATAGCCAGCTGAAAAGTCGTTTAAATACGGCCAAACGCCGTATACGTGAAGCGACGACTGAATTGCAGGGCTATCTCAATACGGCGGATGAGGTGGTGCGCAATGTTGTCTGTGCTGAAGCAAACATTGATGAAGTCATTGCCAAAGCATTTGATTTGCTGGCGACTATTCGCACACAGGCCAACCTGGCAGACGCCGAACTGCTAAATGCCTATGTAGCGGTTGATCAGATTAACTCGCTGCATGATACACTGTCCACGCAGATAATTTCCCCGCTTGGCAATCTTTATCAGGCGCTTCAACAGGCTAAAAGTCAGTTTGAAACAGGTTCTGCGGTAACAGATATTGTGCAGTCAGCCGACTGTATTCTGTATAATTTAAGCAGTGCTGGTTATGACTGTACAATCGTTCCATATCCCCCATTTGTGCTTGACTCTGGTGTTGATGCCATCGTCGCCACAGTTTTTGGCAGCGTCAGGACCGGTGCGAACCAGGTTATCAGCGATGCTGAAAATGCGGTTTCTGCCAGTATCGATGGCTTACTTCCCGGTGCTTACATGACGCCACGACAATTGCGTGAATTGCTGGTTAGCGAAATCATGCGCAGTGCACCGATTATGGAACTGCGGCTGACTATGGATAAACATTTCGCTGAAATAGGTTCCACCGTAAACGGTCTGGTGTTGCAGTATATAGACCAGTTGAATGTTGTCGTTCAGGGCGCACTTGCCAGCGTAACCGGTCCGGTGAATGATGCGTTAAATTCTGCTAAATCGGTAGTGCGTGGAATCCCTGTGCAGGCCGCGAGTATCGATGGTTTTGCCACCATTGCCGGCAACGAGCTTGAACGTGCGCACATCGGTGCGGGATGGACTATGCGTGGTGGTGATGAAGATAACCCGACCGGGTTCAAGGCAGCACTTGATGCAGTGAGCTGGTCTGCGAAGCAGATACCGGATATCAACAATATAAAAACACCGACAGCCTGTGGATTAGCTGATAGCAGTAGTCTGCTGGATGTAACGATATCAGCCTATGATTTACCTCTCAGAATCATGTCATCAGACATCGTGCTGGAAAAACTGTACCTTGGTTTTACCTTGCAACAAAACAGTGGCAGTGGGCCGCCATTAATTCCCATTGGCATCTTTGGTGGTATCAATACCATGGGTGAAATTGGCTTTACCGATGCGGTGGTTATAGATCCTGCTTTCGCCGCGGGGCTTGGCGAGTTGCAAACCTATGTAGGCGCTTCGGCAGCTGCAAATTTTAGTAGCCTGAGTGCAGAAGTGGCTTTCCTGGTCGGTGTGGCATGCCCTGATAATGTCGCGTTACTCGATCTTGATCCGGATGTTGCGAAATTTATAACCGTACCGGAGACGGGATTTAAAGGTGCCTATCTGCGTGGAGGGGTCACTATTCCGATATTACCGGGTGGCTGCTTCCTTAACCTGGGTGTCAGTGCCGACTTCGGTTCATGGCTTCTTGCAGGTATGCCCAGTACCCTCGGCGGCCTGATAGGTGGTGGTGCAATCGGCGAACTGGGCTGTATTGCCTCAATCAAAGGCAAAGTTCTACTTCTGGGTGAGGCGAACACTGATGGTGATTTAAAACTGGTAGGCGATGCCTGGGGTGTAGCCGGTGCCGGTTTCGACTGCGATCCCGGAACCTGGACCAGCGTACAACGAAGCCGGAATGATGACTGGTGCGGTACCGGTGATGCACAAACCGGTGCAATCTTTGATAACGGTAAATGGGATATTACTACACCTTCAGTGGATATGCTTTTCTGATGAATACTAATTTAAAAAAATGGGGTTATATCCTGTGCCTGATGCTGGCAGCTTTGCCTGTGACCAGTTTCGCCGACAGCCAGTTCTTTTTTGTAGCGCGTCAGGCAGCTGCAGGCTCTATGACTGCAGCAGGTCAAAATCAGCAGGTAGTGTATTTGCGCTGGGGTGTGGTTGAGGGAAAGTTACCGGCGGATGTAACAGAACTGCGTCTGTTACGTAATGGCGTTCAGGTTGCCGCGACTGACTGGCCGGCCAATGGCGTGATGAGCGTGTCGGAAATAAATAATCTGTACCAGGGGGCAGAGCAGCAGCGTCGTAAACTGGAAACGATTAATCGTTTGAATGAGCTGACAGCTTCGCAAGGGGAATCCTTCTCAGCCGGAGTTTTCGCCAGTTATCTGCGTGGCTTGCTGGACCCGCTTAGCCCGGCTTATAACCCATTCTGGGCTTTTTTAGGTGCGCGTACCGATTTCAATATTGCGCGTGCGCGTTATCGCGGATGGATTGATACTAACCCGGTCAGCAGTAATGGAAAGGTTGACTATGAATTACTTGCGGTAAATTCCGTTGCAGATACTACCGCCGTGCTCGGAAAAGCCAGTGTAGTGCTGGGTGATTCCAGTAATTTACTCGGGGCAACGAATTTACGCCAGGTACTGAATTCTGATACCCGTTGTGATATGCCGGAAAACGCAAAAGACCATTACACCGTTGCGCTTAACTGGGATTCACCGGGAGATGAAGAAAATAACCAGGTGATCACCGACCGGGTTGCGACACAGTTTATTATCAGTGGTTTTGATCTCTACCGGACAGGCGATAATCTTGCGCCAACGGTCACCCAGGCACCGTTGCGTGATATCGCCTCATTGGCGGCTGTGGTTAGTACGGATAGCCGGGGCAATCCACAAATTAATGGTCTGCAAAAAGTTAATGTTTCACTGGTGATTGATCCGGGCGCGACTACAGATGAACCGAAATGGCTGGAAGCCCGTGATCTTTTACAACGCGCAGGTCTCAAACCCGGCGACCGTCGAGCCTATTACCTGGTGCCGCGGGATTTCACCGGCAATTATGGCCCAACGATAGCTACTATTGTCGAAGTACCACAGATGACGCGTCCGCCAGCACCGTGGAATATAAGGACGTTTGCCGATCAGAGCAGTTCAAAACTTTATACTAACCGGCCTGATGCATTGTCACTGACCTGGGATGCAGTGAATTTGAATAATTATCTGCGCATGTTTCAGGATACCCGCCAGTACTGTAATACCCTTGAAGCACAACAGACTGGAATACTCGAATTTGTAGCTACGGGAAAGAGTTGTGATACCGATGTACGCAACAGTGTCCGTCTCGATGTCGCCACTCACGATATCACCGCTTATCGTATCTATCGATTTGTCGATTTCGATGTGGCTGGTCGTTTTAAAGACAGCGATGGTGATGGTTTTTCCGATAGCGACGAAATTGTCGATATAAATAATGACGGTAAGATTGAAGAGACGGAACGCGCACAGGGCCTGCAATGTGATGCAAGTCAACATCCGCCGGTGGTTGCTGGTCGTCCGCATAATTATCTGCTGACACCCAGCGATCAGGAGTTGTTGTTTGCTGGTGGTTTAACAGCGGATGATCCTGAACTCGTGCGCCTGCGTGATAGTACGCCCGCAATTTTAAAAGATAGCGTGCTGTGGTATCGCATCGCATCAGTCGCCGGCACAGCAAACCAAAAAGGTCGGTTAAGTTTTCTCAGTGCGCCGCAACGCGGCCTGTTTCCCGATCGTACCGCACCACCGGAGCCTTTAGTCGAAGTGACAAAACCCGGTACTGTGCCAGTTGGTTGTGAACTTAAAACAGTAGCGGGTGGACCCTGGAGCTTTACTGATGAGCGTGCTGTCAGTGATAAAGAAAAAGATTTTACAGTAAGTTGTGCGAGTGGTTCATTTTACGATGACGGTGTCGCTACATCGACGTCCTCGCAGTGTGGTGCAGCGACAGCCGTCTGTGCCTCAACCAGCAACGCGACTTTATCTTTCCCGGCAACAGCGGCGACCGGTAATGTTGCCTGCAACGTAACGTTGCCGGATGATATTTATTTTTGTAATGCCGGTAGTGTGAGTGTAGTTCCTGCCTATCAACCGGTACCGCAGCAACCCGGTGACCTGGTTGACGATGGCGTTACTGTTAATGTAACACCTCCGAATAACACTACCTGTATCGCTCTGTTCGAGACTATCGATGGCACTTCGACACGCGTCGCCAGTACCTGTGATGCCGGTGGTTTTTCATATCGGCCCGGTAAAGGTCAATTCTGTGGTTATGCGATTGCCAGTGATCAGAATAATAATATTTCTGCAACCGTACAAATTCCCTGCACACTGGCACCATCCAGTCCTAAACCGCCGGGTCCACCACAGATTCTGAGTTTTGAAGTCGATGAAACGCAGGCACATTTTACTTTCCGTCTACCTGCAGAACAGGTTGCTGTTACCATGGCACGTCTCGATCACGAGCCTGGCGACGGTACTAGTCATCGCAAGCTGAAAAGCATCGCGGTTATCAATAACAGTCCCGCTGAGGAAGTGAGCTATAGCCTGGCGGTTGAAAATCTTCTGCAAAGCAAAGATCGTTTCTGTCTGGAACTGCAGGCAATTGCACCGAGTGCAGGAACACAGCAACCGTTGCGTTCACCGTGGAGCATACAGCGCTGTTATTCACGGCTGGCTGGTGGTGTAGAAGATTTGCCTGTGTATATGCCGTGGCCAGTCGTTAATCCGCCGCCACAGGGTAATCCGCTAAATGCTGCACTATACGAATACCGTAGTTTTCCGGCTTTGCTCAGCCTGTTTATGGTCAATGATAATAGCCTGTTAAACCTTTGCGAACGTATCCTGCCTGATCAGGTTGCGGGCAATCCACCACCGGATCCAGCAACACCAGAAGCTGAATATACTGACTTTGATGCACTCGAGTGTACTGATGCCGGTATGGCTGCTGTCAAAGCCGCACTGGCCCCGCAGTTGAATTTCATACTGTATCGTCAGAGCCGGATTAGCAATGGCACAGAGAGTAACTGGGTTCAGGTTTCACCGCTGATTGAATATGCTCACTTTGACGATATTCCTGCACGTAAGCGAGAAGATAAAGATGCCTTATCCCCCATTGAGTGGCGTTTGAATGATCCCTTTGTGAAGATTATTTACAGTGACACTCCAGCAGACACACTGCAATTTATCCTGCTGGATCATTATCCTTTTGCGCTGTATGCGGACGTTAATGAAGCTCAGTCTTATCAATATCGTTATCAGGCAGTTTACTTCGGTCAGGATCAACGCCCGCTGCGCTGGCGACAATCTGACTGGATTAGCGGGCAGGTCAATCAATGAATATCATGCGTTGCCATAAACTTATAGTTGCAGGTTTAGTTATCCTGTTGTCGCCGCTGGCTTCGGTGCAGGCAAGTGCGCTGTTTGATGGAACTGCAGCGGATGCCTGGCTGATTGATCCACAAACCAGTCAGGTGGTTGGTTATGATCTGGACAACGGCTGGCTGGATGACTTTGTTGCAGATGATTTTAGCGCTATCAACCTGACTAATGGCAATGCCATATTAATTAACAACCTGTCAAACAGTTCAGTGCCGATGTCAGCTGGACAACCGTCCATTTCCCTGTCGGGTATAGGTGATGCGGCATTGTCAGTCGGACAGGGAGCAATCAATGATCTGAGATTGACGCCACAATCGAATATTTATAATGAAACCATCGAAGTCAAAATCATTGTCAGTGCAACACTGTTTAGTCAGGACTCTTATCAACTGCTGTGGACGGTTGGTACACAGCCGCAAAAAAGCATTGAGCTTAATTCACAGACTGTAGCAAACACGCAGGACGGTTATTTCAACCAGTCTATCTATCTGGCTGTCGATGGCATTTATCCGGTTGACGTCGTGCTCAAAAATTCATCCGGTGTCACGGTAAAGACTGCGATGGCAAACTATGAGATAGACACCTGCATCCCGCCGATGGATGCACAGGCCTGTGCCGATCAGTTACAACGCGATAGCGATGGTGACGGTATTCCCGATATCGTTGAACTTGATATTGGTTTGAATCCATTAACTGACGACTGGAAAACTGACCTGAATGGCGACGGCTGGTCAGAATTTGATAGCTGGCTAAGGCGCTTCTGTCTCGACCCGATCACACAATTACCACTGGATGGTAATTCCTGTCTCGATCAGAACGGCTTACCGCTCGATACCGATAAGGATGACTGGTCAGATTTTGACGAGATCCTGCGTGGTACGAATCATCTTGATGCGCAACCGGTACTTGCCGTTACGGCTGATCAGCAGAGCCTGCGGTTTAAAGATTTTCCTGCTGCTACGCGCCTTTATGAAGTGGAGCATGTGCTGCAGAATGGTAGTTTGATCATACCGCCAGCGGCGAGTTTAATGCTGGATCAACAAAGTCTGGGCGCCGGGCAGGCTGCCTATGATGGTGTTGTGGTACAGAGTTATACCGCGTCACAGGATAATATAGCGGGTGTTTTTGTTTTTGTAGAGGCTGACGTGGCAGAAGGTGTTGATGATATTACCCTGAACATCTGGGGTGATTCACTGCGTGGTACTTTGCTATTGAGTCAGACACTGAAAAATGTAGTGATTAACAAACTGACTGATACCACCATTTCATATCTTTTTGATGCAATTCCGCAACAGGCAGGTCAGGTCTATTATCTGGAGCTTCGCAAGAAAAAAGCGAAACTCGTTTCAACAGGCCTGGATACTTATGCCGGGGGCTCGTTATTAGAAACCGGTGGTCTGCCGGTAACCGGCTCACAGGACATGAAATTCGCCACCTACTATGACACCAGTTTTGCCAATGGTATCGGTGGCACACGTGAAAACATGTGGTGGAAAGCTGCTGTTGCTAGCGGCATTAATGGTGAGAAATTGTATGATTCTGCCGCATTATTAACCAGTGATGAGATTACACAGGCCAGTCTTATACCTGCCGATATTGCAGAGCGTCGGCGTGGCGAGTATGCCACTGCTGAACTCAGTAATAATCTTTTGCCTGCCATGCGCTTACCGGCAGGTGACGGTGTCGTTGTCAGTGCAACCCACCGTTACGATTATCGGCTGACACCCAATCATGACAGGCCGTTAAGTTATGAGCGTGTGTATAAACAATGGCTGCCCCGTTTGCCTGATGTGACTCCTGCAACAATGCTAACTGAGATCGGGCCGGGCAGCTGGACCACTGCGCAACAATGGCGACATCAGTTTGTCAGTTATTTATTGCCCCGACTAACACAGATCAGTAGCCCGCAGCTCGATGTCGATTCTTCCGTGTCGATCAATGCCATCGAGGCCGTGTTGAGTGAAGAGTCTGTTTTGCAGGGACTTTCTAAATTACAGCTGTTTGCTTCCCTGGCTCAGCCAGGCAGTCCGCAATTTGCAAAAGCCTGGGAACAGGGCCTGCGTCGTTTCAGCGTGCCTGATTATAATCTCGACCAGTCATTAACGGATATTAAAACAGCGCTTGCCAGCGGCCAGATATTGTCATCGCAGGGCGACTGGTTACGGACGACTTTCTTTTCCAGTAAACAGGGCACACGCTCAGATGAATATATAGCCAGGCTATTCCACCAGAGTTATGCAACTGATTGTTTTATAAGCGATTCACTTTTAGCGGGACTGCAGGCAGATACTGTGCAGTGGAATGCTTTCTTTGACCGCTGCCCCGATTATTTCAGCGAGACAGAACTCGATCAGTACCTTGCCGATGATCAGTTGCGTCGCTATCAGTTACGCCTGGCCCTGTTGCCGGGTGCGTCTGCGGCATGGACTACCTTCCCGACATTGCTGGCGTTGACTGAGGACTCCGATGCTGACGGTGCTGATAATCAGGTAGAAATAAACCAGCCGGTTAAGTATTTAACCCTGCCATGGCTTGAAGACAGCGATGGGGATGGAATGCCCGATGGAAGCGACCCGTGCCCGAATGATCCATTCAATGACTGCAGCTCCACTCCTGTTCTTCCCGTAATCACTGCGGATGCGGATGTGACAGTAACAGAGCCATACAGCGGCAGTGCTGTAGCGCTGGTTGGTATTCGACTCGATCGCATTTACGATAAAACCATTACCGTCTACTACCAGGTACTCGCCACCAGCGGCGACACTGCAACCGCCGGTCAGGATTTCAGCGCAATTACCGGTAGTGTCGTTATCAACTCCGGTCAACAATCGGCACTGGTTGAAGTGCCAATATTTTCAGATGGTGATGTTGAAGGCAGTGAGACATTCAGCTTGCAGATTACCAGTGCAGATAATGCCGTAGTCGGTGATGACGGCATCGTACTGGTAACACTAAATGATCCGGGTTTACCTTTTACTATTGGCGGTAACGTTACAGGGCTTAACGGTAACCTGGTGTTGCAGAACAACAACGGCGACAATCTGAGTACCAATACTAATGGCAATTTCAGCTTTGCCAGCAGTATCGGTGAAGGTTTAAGCTACAGCGTCAGCATATTGACCCAGCCAGTCGGCCAGCTCTGTACAGTGAGTAATTTCAGTGGCACAGCAACCGCCGATGTCACTGATGTGGCGGTGAGCTGCACATCCAGTAACAGTTTCTTTATTGGTGGTAATGTTACAGGACTGACAGGCACAGTAATACTGCAAAATAATAATGGCGATGATCTAAGCGTGAGTGCCGATGGCAGTTTCACCTTCAATACCGCAATCGGTGACGGATTAATATATGACGTAACTGTGCTCACACAGCCGGTTGCTCAGGTTTGTACGCCAACAAATAACAGTGGCACAGTGAGTGGTTTCAACATTATTGATGTCGATATCAGCTGTTCCGGGGGCAGTTTTCCTGCCGTGCCTGACAACGTAACGGTCATGGCAAATAAGCCAAAAACACTGACCTTCAGCTGGAATGCAGCAGCAGGTGCAACATCCTATAAATTACTTAAAAACCCCGATGGTGTTTCCGGTTACAGTGAAGTGTCTACTGGCATTACTACACTCACTGTTGATGATGTTATACCGGTACATCTGTACGACTGGGTCAATGCGAGCTACATCATTCAGGCCTGTAACGCTACAGGCTGTACAGACTCTGCGGCGATTAATACCACCTCTGCGATGATTTCGGCGATTGGTTATTACAAAGCTTCGAATGCACAGTCATCTGACTCTTTTGGTGAGACTGTTGCTCTGTCTGCAGATGGGAACACTCTGGCAATAGGGGCATGGGGTGAAGATAGCAATGCTAGCGGTATCAACGGCAACCAGAATAATGATGATGGCACAGCCAATGCTTCGGGTGCTGTGTATGTCTTTGTCCGTAGTGACGGTAGCTGGGTACAGCAGGCATATATTAAAGCATCCAATAATGGGAGTGATGACAATTTTGGTCGTAAGCTTGCTTTGTCTGCTGACGGTAACACACTGGCAGTTGGAGCAGAAGGGGAGGACAGTAGTGCCACAGGCATCAACGGAGACGGTACTATCAACGATACAAACACCTGGGGATCCGGTGCCGCGTATGTATTTATCCGCAACACTGGTGCATGGTCTCAGCAGGCGTATATCAAGGCATCTAACACCGGGAAATATGACCGTTTTGGCAATAGTCTCGCACTCTCAGCAGATGGCAACACGTTGGCAGTCGGTGCAAATTTTGAAGGTGATTACTCGGGTGCAATGTATGTATTTACCCGAACAGGTATCACCTGGACAGAGCAGGCATATATCAAGGCGTCCAATGCTGAAACGGGTGATTATTTCGGCTGGAGTGTTTCACTGTCAAACGATGGCAATACACTGGCTATAGGAGCTATTAGTGAAGCAGGTAACGGCAGTGACCAGAGCAATAACGATGCCAGTGGTGCTGGCGCAGTTTATGTTTTTACCCGCATTGCCAGTAGCTGGACTCAGCAAGCCTATATTAAGGCATCGACTGCTGAGATTGAAGATAGCTTTGGCAGTAGCCTTGATCTGTCGGCAGATGGAAATACCCTGGCGGTAGGAGCAGATGGAGAAGACAGCAACGCAACCGGTGTCAACGGTAATCAGAGCGATAACACTGCCACAGATTCTGGTGCGGTGTATGTGTTTATGCGTAGCGCTGGTGTGTGGACTCAGCAGTCATATATAAAGGCGTCTAATGCTGAGTCAGGTGACAGTATCGGCTCTCGTGTTTCTCTGTCTGACGACGGTAATATTCTGGCAATAGGTGCCTGGGCTGAAGACAGCAACGCTATTGGAATCGGCGGCGATCAGAGTAACAACGATACATCATCTGCAGGGGCTGCATACCTGTTTACTCGAGTTAATACCAGCTGGTCTTTCCAGACTTATGTAAAGCCCATTACTGCAGTGGTAAATACAATCTTTGGTTCCAGTCTCGCGCTATCTGCTGAAGGTGACGTGCTGGTGGTAGGGGCTCGTGGTAAAGATATCTACGCTGGTGCCGTTTATGTTTACTGATCTAACCAGTACCTTTATAAACCAGGAGTCTGATCAGCTCTTAGTAGTTTTTTTGTACAATAATAATGGCGACACATCCCGTGTCGCCGGATATTCTGAGTAAATCAGAGAGTCTTTAATACACATGGTAATAATAAAAATTATGGCTACTTTTCGTTCAATGGTAATAACATTCAGCTTATTTATAAGTATTTTGTTAGTTGTATCCTGTGGTGGAAGTAGCGATACCGAAAACAATGTAATAACAGCATCTAAATGTGACAATTTAACCTGGTCAGTTAACACTGCAGAACCTCTTGATACCTTGTCTGTGAGTGGCATACCATCTGAAATGACTGGACTCTATGCAGTGGTTAATGACTCTCCATCAACCAGTGAGTCTATTACCTTTGCTGAAAGACAGCCGGATGGAACAGTCAACGTCATAGCGCCCATTCATCCGACAGGTAATCTTGATGGTGGTGATGTAGCAATAGTGATCACCGACGGAGTGATTAAATGTACGTCACAATCGTTTGCTGTTAAACCCTTACCAGAAGCTTCTTCGTCTGCTATTGGACAGGATTTTTTAGATAACCTGACTACTTACCAGGGGTTAGTTTATGCAGACCTGGGTTTGACAGCTGAAACTGTCAGAAGTCTACAGGTTGGTTCTTATTCGGCTGATTTAATACCTCTCTATATGGCGCAAAAATATCTGGATGCTTTGGGCAGTTATTTAGAAAGTGGTTCGGTTTTATTATCGGCCACAGAACTGGATATGATTAATCGCCTACTGGAGAAGGGTGGGGTCAATGTGGAGTTACAGAATATTATAAACAGTTACACATCATTCAGCAGCGGGGCTAATGTACTGGCGAGTAAAACTATTGCTAGCAGGGCTCAGATCGGTGCTAAGGCGAATAGAACAGCTCAATTATCGAGTGACAGTTGTTCACAGCTTCCGACCAATGCATTAGGTGAAATTATAATTGGTAATGCTGCTGAGTTGAGTCAATATATGATTGCCCAGAAAGATGCTGATATTGCAATAAATGGTGCCTCTACAAAGCAAATCGCCAGCACCACAGGCTATATGGCAGCGGCTGCAGGTGTTGTTTCAGCGCCTGTTGGTGTGGTTGCAGGGTTTGGCCTGTATGCTCATTCCCTGGTTCAGGGTTATAGAACGAATACCTATCCCAGTAAATTTACCAGCCTCGATTTTGACATTACCGAAGGTGGAAGAATTGCTGAAGATTACATGGACCCGCGTGGTCCCGGAGTTTATCCGAGATGGGAAAACGCGGTAGTAAATGCGGCCAGTAATGGGTGGAACTTGACAAAACCCGCATTTGATACCGTGCTACAGATTGCCGGTGTGGCGGGCGCTGTTTTTGGTGACGCAGTAACAGTAGCTGATGATGTAGCCGGTGCAATAGATGGTGTCGCCTGGGGTGAACTGGCAAATTATCTTGAATCCGAAGGGCTGCAGTCAGACTGTCTTCAAATTCCTGCTAAAACCTGGGGGCCTGTCGATGTCACGGATGATCAATGGACCGATAATCATTATTCGTTTGGTTCGGTAGAGGAGCTGGGACATCAAACTTTTAAGCCTGTAAATACGGGTAGCACGACACTTGAGGTCAAGGTAGACAGCAGCAAATTTGGCTTCAGGAACATTAATAAGGAAAAGGAAGTTACCGTCCCGCAAAAAAATGTGCTGGTGTCACCTTCGGTATACCGGGCAGACCCAAATGACGTAGTGACATTTACCGCCAGTATTGCGGATACGCGATTCCCCGAAGTTGAGCCGGTATGGAGTTATAACGCGGGAACGGAATTGAATAAATACTCGATTGGAGATCAGCACACACTTGAATTAAAAATGCCGGCTGATGCCGCAGCTTTTCCGGTGAAGGTAGTCGCTGAGAGTCAGACCCTGACCCTGCCAGTGGGTGCGAATCCAAGAAAAGGGGAAGCTGAAATTAAATCGACTGCAATAGAACTCAGTCCACAGCAAATCTGTTTGAATGTGGGTCAAAGTGCGGATTTTACGGCGACACTGTCTGATACTTCCCAGGCTACAGTTAACTGGACAGCCAGTGCTGGCTCTGTAAGTGCTTCTTCTACCTCTACAGCTCCGCATACCGTCTCATTTTCAGCAACTACAGAAGGTAATTATACGGTTAGAGCCACTCTGTCTACGGATGCCGATACCTTTGATGAAGCCATCGTAAATGTCGGCCCCTGCGTTGATATGTATATTAGTGGTGCTGCAGTTTCTTCTATAAGTGCACCGCTTGATGAATGTGCAAACCCACCGCTTGTTAATCAGGATTTCGAAGAAAGATTAATACTGATTGAGGATGAGCTGCCCATACCGCCTGCAAGACCGGGTAATACCTGGCAGGGGCGTGAAGAACATCTACTAACCACTTTGGGACAGGCTTATACAGGCAGTTTGAGCCATGGCGATCCTGCTCAATGTAAGGTCTTTACTGCGCAGTCCGATACACAATCAGATATCACCTTTGGCAGCGATCAGTTCGGAATGGCCAGCCTCAACGAGTCAGTCAGTTACCAGTATAACTGTGTTTCGGATGCTGAAAATGATACCAGTTGTTCAGCTGCTTCCAGTGCAACTTTTGGGTGGTCAGTAATGCATTATGTCGATCTAGAAGCTGCGAGTTCTTACCGCTTTAAAGCAGATATCAGCTGTACTGCAGCATCAACTGATTCCGGATATGCTCTATACCTGAATGCCCTGAAGTTAAATGTTATTTTTCTGCGCTATTTGAACCAGGCTGGAGAACCGGTAGATGCCAATAATTGTAATTCAACCAATGACTGCTCCCAGGATGAGATTGTATTGCCAATTTCAGGAACGTTAAATTGCATGAATGGTGAGTCTATTCACGTAGATCAACTGATACCTTTTCGTGCGCCACCTGTTAATGGGCAAACAGATTTAATCGTTGTTACAACGATTCTGTCACCGGATATCACTACCATAGACTTCACTGATCCGGCAGTAGCCGCGGAATATCAAACTGTGGGTGCTCACACAGCAACTATGGATTTATCAGCGGCTGTATCCATGAAGCCTGCCCCCTGATTGGTGGGTCTGGCGGGGCTTTGATAATCGGATGTACAGGTTATCCTGAAAATGCGAGCAAAATAAAAGTTGGGCTGGGAAAAGTCGCGACAGGTTCCAGATCGGTCAAAGGTAAGTCTACTACTATTTATTGATCTGGCAGCGCTTCAAATTCCTTTTTCCTGTTTTCAAACCAGGTTTTCATTGCTTCTGGTTGTTTCATTAGCTGTTGCATTTCACTCATGGCTTTGAGGTGCGCTTCATCCTGTTTTTGAAACATTTCCATACCATGTTGCTTACTCATTTCTGCAATCTCTTCAAAAGTAGTTGCATGAAACTCTTTATCGCATGCTCCTCCAAGTTGTTTGCAACTCATCGTTTTCATTTTTATCTCCTCTGACAAAATTTCATTCATCTATTTTTACTATTTAGGGTCGTTTTAATCATCTTCCCAAAATCCTTATCCTTCTTTCTTCTTTCAGAATAAGACATTTCATTAAATTCCGCTTCTTTTTTCATTTTTATGTAGTTTTTATAGCGTTGTTCAGATAATTCTCCATTATTTATAGCGCCTAATATCGCACAGCCTATCTCATTGGTATGAGAGCAATTGTTAAATTTACAGTTTTGTGCCAGTTCTGCTATTTCTGCAAAGGTTTCATCCATGCCTGCATCCACTGACATATTACCCAGTTCTCTCATTCCCGGCGTGTCGATCAGCATTGCACCGTTGTCTAGCAGAATTAATTCCCTGCTTGTGGTTGTATGCCTTCCTTTGCTTTCTTTTTTGCTTACAGATTGTGTTGCGAAGTTTTCGCTACCGAGGATACTGTTTAATAAAGTTGTCTTTCCAACACCAGATGAGCCGAGCAGGCAGTATGTATGGCCAGCTAATAGAGTGTTTTTAATAGTATCAATATTTTCCCCGTTCATATTGCTGAACGTGATTACAGTAACCTGCGGGGCTGCAGTAAATACACTTTCTTTTATTTTATTTACCTCATCCCCGGGTACAAGATCACACTTGCTCAGCAAAATTACCGGCGTTATTCCGCCTTCATGGACC
>CALCSG010000358.1 GCA_937894085.1 uncultured Gammaproteobacteria bacterium
AGGTTCAACAGTAGCACCAGCAAAAAATTAACCAGTAAACTGTATTATTTGAAGGCAGGAAAATGCAACAGGTGTAACTGTATTAAGTGAACCAGCATGATTATGACACTGCACTAACGTATGCTGAAAGTCAGGCTGGCCCAGTGGCTCTGCCAGTCTTCCTTTTCTTTTTTAACAGGAATGATTTTTACCGCTTTCAGTAACCAGGGACCTGTCTGGTCTAAAACTATGGTTGCTTCACCCTTGTCGTTGGTGCGAATCTGTTGCTTTTTTTCAGGGTTGGCTTTGGAAAGGGCGATTAATAAAATGTCTTTGACTGGTTTGTTCTGGTAAACAATTTTTACGGAAAGAGGGTCATTTAGTTTTTTCTTATAAGGGTTACTTAAAGGTATGATTTCCAGTTCATATCCAAAATTTTGCATTGAATTATCAATGTTGAATTTGTCACCGGATTGCACCAGAGTTTTTGGATGACGAATATAACTTTCCTTTCCCACTGTATTGTTTAAACCATTTTTTTGGCGATAATTTATTGCATTATCCAGGCCTTCCATTTTTAAATATAAATTAAAAGTTTCTGCATCAATTTCTATATAGGTGAAGTAATTCTGATAACCGATGGCATAGGTACCGTTTTCCTGTGGTGTGAAATAACCGGCTGGATCTCGTCCCAGTTCGCCATTGACTTCTTTTTTTTCATTGTCCTGGTACAGGCTGAAATCAGAGTACCAGCTGACAATATTGGGCAGGCTGTCGCCGACAAATTGATTGCCGACATGAATAGAAATATCGACAGGTTTTTGTGGCATGGTATAAAATGGATGAGCCTCCAGCCAGAAATCATGACTGAAACCTCTGTCCGAAATTAAGGTCAGACAAGCAATAACAATCTGGAATAAATAATGCGTCTTTTTCATCGTGTAATACTTCAAATTTTAAGTTTGCTATTGCTAACTTTGTTTAGTGTGAGCACTTTACAGGCTCATCAAATGCGGCCTGCAATTGTTACAATTAGCTTTGAACAGGATGCAGTGGTGAAAGTTCAGATAGAGACCAATGCAGAAGCTGTTTTGTCTGGAATAGGATCAGAACATGAAAATACTGATGATGCTCCTCAGGTTGAAGTTTACCGTGAGTTACGAGAATTACCATCTGTTGTTTTAGTGGAAAAATTTAAAAGCATTGCTGGTCAGTTTAGCCAGGGCTTGAGTCTACAGCTCGGTGGGCAACAGGTGCAATGGCAGTTTATAAATATCAACGTACCTGAAGTAGGGGATACCCGTTTATCCAGAAAATCAGAAATTTATTACTCTGCAAAAATACCAACTGGAGCATCAACGGCAATCTGGTCTTTTGATCAGAAATACGGTGATGCGGTGGTTAATTTTATTTCTCAGGGGCAAATCGAAAAAACAACTTACTGGCTGGTAAAAGGTCAGCCAAGTCCCGAATATTATTTATATGAAAAAGTCATTCCGCGTAGCTGGAGTGCAGTGGCTTTAGATTATGTGGGTCTGGGTTATATTCATATCTTACCAAAAGGGCTGGATCATATTTTATTTGTATTAGGTCTTTTCCTGCTGAGTAAAAAGTTTAAACCTTTATTATGGCAGGTAACCGCTTTTACGCTGGCCCATACAATTACACTGGCGCTGAGTATCTATGGGGTCATTAGTGTTTCGTCACTGATTATTGAACCACTGATTGCACTGTCGATCGCCTATGTTGGCATAGAAAATATGTTGACCCGTGAATTAAAACCGTGGCGCGTGGCTATCGTGTTTCTATTTGGTTTATTGCATGGAATGGGTTTTGCCGGAGTACTGACCGAGCTGGGGTTGCCTGAGTCTCAATTTGTAACCGCATTAATTACCTTTAATGTAGGTGTTGAACTGGGTCAGCTGAGCGTTATATTGCTGGCTTTTTTAGCAGTGTTCTGGCTTCGAAAAAATGAAGAGCTATACCGTAAACTGATTATTTTACCTGGCTCTTTAGGTATTTCGCTGATGGGCTTATTCTGGACCTGGGAGCGCCTGGCGCTTTAGAGTTAGTTGGCAGTTTGAACCGAAACTATAATTTCATCAGTGATCCATTGCTTCAGAAAGCCTGCAGCGGTTATAGCCACAGAATCTGCTCCAATCCATTCTAATAAACCTTCACATAATTCGGCAAAATTAGATCCACTAAATGCGGCTTCTATTGCCCATGCTTCAGCTACATCGAGAGAGCGCCAGTTCGGATTCGTGCCTTTACGCCACATTAACCAGCGAGTGGGGAGTTCATGGTGGGCTTTCTTGGGATGTTGTTGTTCATTGTTTTCCAGGGCTGCCCAGTAAGGTGCTGCATTCCAGTAAAGATCCAGCCAGCGCAGGGATGGGTGAAAGGTAAAAGTTAAATCTGGCCAACTTTCAGGGGGAACCTGTGCCATGTCTTCAAGCATAAAGATTTGCTTGCTGTCGGCGGCGTCGAAACACAACCCCTGAGTCCATTCGAAGGCGGCCAGTTCGGACAGAAAAGATTTGTCCGGTCGTTCGCTGTGTTGCAAAAATTCAACCATGTGCTGTCCCACCCAGCGTACTGATGGGTGTTGTGACGGGTACAGTTTTAAATACTCTAAAATCATTAATTCAAAGCCTTCTTCGCCAAGCTCTTTGTGCAATACGGCAAAGTCAGTTGCCAGGCAATCAATCAAACGAATTCTGTAGGCATTGTAATAAGCCCCAAGACGGTGTTCTGCCAACGCATCTTTGGTGCTGATAATGTCTTTTTCGAAGTCTTCAGACTTACCGGTTATATAGTCCTGAAAACGGGTCTGTAATTCATGCAGATCGGAGTCCTGTTCGTGCCTGGAATTATCAGTCATGATTTTCTGCTGCGTAAAAAGGTGATGCTATTTCCCTGGCACGATTGAGTTCGGCGATGACATCAACCAGTGGAGGAATGTTGCCATCGCGTTCAATCATGGTTGAAACAGAACCCAGTAATTCAGCTGTTTTTTCATACAACTCCCAAACAGGATCAATAATCGGTTCATCATGTGTGTCAATTATCAGGTTGCCGGTGTTCTGATGTCCGGCAAGGTGATGCTGCCAGACTCTGTCTGCAGGAACACCCTGCAGGTATTCCAACGGATCAAAATGATGATTGAAACTGCTTACATAAATATTATTAACGTCAAGCAATATGTTGCAGTCGGCTTTTTCCGACACAGCGGTTAAAAATTCCCATTCGCTCATAGCATCGGCTGTATAAGTGATATAACTGGATAAATTTTCGATTAGCATTTGTCTACCGAGAAAATCCTGTACCTGGCTTATGCGGTTAGCGATATGATTTACCGCAGCATCGGTATAGGGCAGGGGTAATAAATCATGCATATTTTTATGATCCACACCTGTCCAGCAAAGGTGGTCGGAAAACCACTTAGGCTCTACCCGGTTGATTAACGCTTTAAGTTGCTTAAGGTAATCAAAATTTAGAGGGTCTGTGCTGCCGATGGACATCGAAACCCCATGCATGACCATCGGGTAATCCTGTCGAATTTTATCCAGAAAATATAAAGGCTTGCCGCCTTCGATCATATAGTTTTCTGAAATTATTTCTAACCAGTCAATTTCTTTCGGTTGCTGATCCAGAATTTCCTGGTAGTGCTCAGTTCTTAACCCCAGGCCGAAACCCAGGAAAGGCTTTTGTGGTTGTGAAGACATAGATATTTATTTGAACTTATCCAGAGAAAGGAACTTACTAGCTTAATATAAAAGTGAAATTAAATAGCCTGCTATCTGAACGAATACTGCTCGTTGCCATTTTCGCCATGGATGGTGTATATGCAGATAATGCAGGAGCAATTATCTGTCCATGGCCTCGGCACACTGCTCCTGCGTTGCTCTACCTCCTGCGTCCATGCAGTCGTCCCAGCATAAGTACATCCATGTACAAAAATGCACTGATAAACAGTGCATTTTTATAGAAAGATTAATCTTTACAGATTAATTATTCAAATTTTCCGCCTTTGTCATCACACTCAGCTTTAGTTGCTTTTACCCAGCCCTGTCCTTTACAGGAGTTTTGACCGGCACAACTAGTGGCGGCAGTAGCACAGGCACTGGTGCCTTTGCAGCTGTTGATGCCAGTACATTTGCCAGCTTTATGTGAACCAGCTGTTGCATTCATTGGAGCGATAGCAAACATAGTTGCCGCAGCAGCAGCCAGAGCAACACCAGAAATTTTCTTTGCTGTAATCATATAGTTCTTCCTCATTATTATTTAAAAAAGTATCGTCATGTTGTGTACTACATACAACGACTTAGAGACGTACCTTATATGGAAGTTCAACACAATTCAAAAAAATAATTATTTTTTAAGGATAAGTGTGTCACCGCGCTGCACCAGCTCCATATTCTTCAGGATATCCATTCCCAGCAATATCTCATAACCCTGCAAACCGGGGTTCAGGCTGGCATTCACATTATTGAATTCAATTTTCCCTAATTTCAGACTTTTTATGGTTGTAGAGTAGGCAAAACTATTCCCATTAGCTGTCTTCACAGGGAAACGATAACCTTTTTTTAACCCCAGTTCTGTTGACAGGTGTTCTGGTATGCTGGTTGTCGTGGCACCGGTATCGACCAGGAAAGTGACTACCTGGTCATCAATTAATCCATTGAATAAATAATGGCCATGCCGGTTTCTTTTCAGAACTATTTCCTGATGTGAGCCGGTTTGCACCGTGTTAACGCTTTGATTCGGGTTGATCTGACTGTCCAGAATATTGTCAAAAAGCACAGCCAGTAAAAAAAACCGATTATCCAGCCTAGCCAGGTGAACGCATTACCTAAATTTCTTGTAGAATAAGACATAAGTTTTAATGTTATGGCATCAGGGCCATAAATCAACAGTATTTAAATTAAGGGTTCATTGAATGTCTGGAAACAGTTTTGGTAAATTATTCGTGGTCACTTCTTTTGGCGAAAGTCACGGGCCTGCTATCGGTTGTATTGTGGATGGTTGTCCTCCCGGCTTATCTTTATCCGCAGCAGATTTACAGGAAGATCTTGATCGTCGTAAACCCGGAACTTCCCGTCATACCACGCAGCGTCGTGAAGACGATGAAGTACATATTCTATCCGGTGTGTTCGAAGGCAAAACGACCGGAGTGCCGATTGCTCTGATTATTCATAACAAGGATCAACGCTCGAAGGATTATGGCAATATTGCTAACCAGTTTCGTCCCGGTCATGCAGATTATACCTATACCCAAAAGTACGGTTTCAGGGACTACCGAGGCGGTGGTCGTTCTTCGGCGCGAGAAACAGCCATGCGCGTTGCGGCAGGTGGCATTGCTAAAAAATATCTGGCTGAAAAATATGGCATTAGAATTCGCGGATACCTTTCTCAATTAGGTCCTATTAAGCTTGAACTAAAGGATTGGGATGCAGTTAATAAAAACCCTTTTT
>CALCSG010000359.1 GCA_937894085.1 uncultured Gammaproteobacteria bacterium
AAAAGCTAATAGCATCAAAGGAGTATCATTTTCTAGATTTTCCAAAATGACATTAACTATACCCCACGTCATATCATCGATTTCATGGTGGAAATCAGCGAACCAAAAAAGGATGAAACCATTCTCGACCCGGCCTGTGGTACAGCAGGCTTTTTAATTTCTGCCTACAAACACATCCTTAAGCACAACACCAAAGACTATCAGGCACAGCACGTTGGAGAAGCCTATGAAGCGCAAGGTGTCGATATGATAAGCCTGACTCTGGATAGCCCTTTACGCTATAGCGGGGACATGCTGACGCCAGATGACCGCAAACGGTTGGCCACGAACTTTGGTGGTTATGATATTTCACCTGACATGGTGCGCCTGTCACTGGTTAATATGTATTTACACGGATTTACAGATCCGCATATCGAAGAGTATGACACTCTGACCTCAGATGAAAAGTGGAACCAGCTGGCCGATGTGATCCTTGCGAATCCTCCTTTCATGTCACCAAAGGGCGGAATCAAACCTCACAAGCGCTTCTCTGTTCAGGCCAAACGCTCTGAAGTGCTGTTTGTGGATTACATTGCTGAACACCTGACTCCCAACGGCCGCGCCGCGGTGGTGGTGCCAGAAGGCATTATCTTCCAGAGTCAGACAGCCTATAAACAACTGCGCGAGATGCTGGTTAAAGGCTATCTGGTGGCAGTAATCTCCCTGCCTGCCGGGGTATTTAACCCCTACAGTGGTGTAAAGACCTCTATCCTGGTGATGGATAAACGGCTGGCGAAAAAAAGTAATGACATTCTGTTTATCAAGGCTGATAACGACGGCTTTAACCTCGGAGCACAACGTCGTGCCATCGAAAAGAATGACCTACCTGCGGTAGTGGAGATGGTGAAGGCGTTTCGTCATTCTATTGAAGCGGGAACGCCCGAAGTGTTTGAAGTGGAACGTTATCGTAATGCGCTGGTGGTGAGTCGGAAGCGGATTAGTGAAAATGGTGAGTGGAACTTTACTGTTGAGCGGTATCTCGATGAGAAAATTATTAATTCTAATTATCCGCTTGTTAAGTTAGGTGATATATTCACAGACCCAAAAATTGGAGGAACACCGCCAAGAAAAAACTCTGAATATTTCGGAGGAGGTATCCCATGGGTATCAATCAGAGATATGGATAATACAAGAGTTATTACAAAGACAAAAGAGACGTTGACGGTATCTGGAGTTGAAAACTCTAACTGTAAATTAATAAAGGCTGGCTCCTTGTTAATGAGCTTTAAGCTTACGGTTGGAAGGACGTCATTCGCAGGAATGGATTTATATACCAATGAAGCAATTATTGCATTTGAAGAAAATAAACATATTGATCTTTCGTATCTTTCTTGTTTGTTACCAGTTGCCGTTACCCAAGATAAAAGCTCAAATGTTTTCAATGCAAAAAGTTTAAATAAGGCAAAAATAAAAAATTTGATAATCCCTCTCCCACCTCTAAATGTACAGAAGGAGATCGTGACAGAGATCGAGAGGTATCAAAAGATTATCGACGGTGCCCGCCAGGTGGTCGAAAACTACCGGTCACGCATCCCCATCCTCCCGGACTGGCCGATGGTAGAGTTGGGAGAGGTGTGTCAGGTTCGCTCTGGTGGTACTCCAAGTCGAAATGTCGATGAGTATTGGAATGGAGATATTCCTTGGATTACAACCACTCTTATCGACTTTAATACTATTGAAGCAGCAAACGAATTTATCACATTGGAAGGTCTGGAAAATTCCTCTACATGGATCGCACCAAAAGGCACTGTTTTAATGGCGATGTACGGGCAGGGGATTACTCGGGGAAGGGTTGCAGTGTTAGGAATAGATGCTGCTATGAATCAAGCTTGTGCTGTGTTTCAGATAAAGTCGCCTACTCTTCTGTCTGAATATCTATTTAGAGCTTTACAGTCAAGTTATGAAGATCTACGAAGAGTAAGCGATGCAAGAGGCGGAAACCAGAGTAATCTAAGCGCTCAAGTTCTAAAGCAGTATCGTATCCCTTTGCCAGACATCGATACCCAACGCTCAATCTCAGCTGAAATCGAAGAAGAACAGAGATTAGTCGATGCAAATAGACAGCTCATACTTCGTTTCGAGGCAAAGATTAAGCAGACCATCAGCCGCGTCTGGGGCGATTCAGAGTAGAAAGTTATGGAGGAAGCACAGCGTATTCACGATTATCTACCTATTTCATATGCAGATATTACTGAGCAAAATTATATCCGGTTTCTTTGGGATGCTTTCGAGACCAATTACCATGCTGAGAAATACGAATTTGCTAATCTCGCGTTCCATCTGCTTTATATGAGCTTTGTCTGTTTTTCTGTCTGGCAAATTAGAGCCGCGCGTAGGACTGATTTCGACAAGGCGCTGGTGGGTTTTCAAAGCGATGTTGAGAATAAATTGATTAATGCTGCTTCGCCTTTTAAATTTTTCGACAACCTGAAAGAATCTGCCATCTTTCGTTTTATTAAGCTGGTTGGCTGCAATAATGATCAGGTGGGGGAGTTTTCCAAGTTCGTCAAGCAACGCAACCGTATCGCTCACCCCAGTGGTACGGTAACCTTTAACAACAAAGATAAGATCGACGAGCAAATAATTCTGGTAATGGCTGAGATCGATAATATCCAGAACCACATGGCACCGGTTTTACATGACTGTCTGGGCATTTTTCTGAAGGAGAATGCTGAACCAGAAGAATGGGAATACTCGGTTCCCAGGGATCAGATAAACTCGGTCCTAATCCATAGGAATTATTTTTCTCAGCGGGATATTGATACCTGTGTAAATTTTAATATCGGTGTATTCAATGATAATGATAATAAAGAACAGATAAACGAGCTGTTCAATATTTTCATACAGGAATATCAATCGGAGCAAGAATGAAGTAATCATTTTGGCTTCGGTTTAGCGCCAAAGACTTTCTTAAAGGTGGTGTGTTTAACATCGATCCATGAACGAGGCAGGTCGTTTTTGAGTTCGAGAGCATGATAGATTTCAGAGACCATGGCTTTACCTATCATTTTGGCCGATAGCATCTTGTGCAATACCTCGTGGCAGTGAAAGACCTTGATTTCAAATTCATCGGCAAGTTGGTGCATACCCAGATCGTCGGTAGCCACAATTGCAGGACGGATTTCACCGAATGCCAGGCAGAAACAATCTGTATGAGATGGAGGGGAACGTCCCTTAGTTGTATAGGAAGATGCATTTTCTAACACATGCGAACGTAATACGCTTGTCATTGCATCTATGCGTGATCTTTCATTCGCACTTAATCGAAGTCGTTTATGTACTCTCTCATTTTTAATTTCAGGATTATCAAACCAGAGAAAACTATTTTTTAGGCGGTTACTTTTGTATACCTCATCTTCAACATCTTTTAGTATGGTAAGCACATAATTTTTCTGGCCGAATAGTTGACCCAGAAGAGGTTTTATATGTTTTGCCAACCGAAGATAAGCGTTAGTGTCTAGCAGTACCAACGTCAATGACGAAGTTCCTCGTACAGGGCTTTTGCGTCATAAACAGATACATCCAAAATCTGTTGCAGGTAAGACGAGCCGGTTTCTTGCTCATGAATCATGAGTTTTAACGCGTGAAAAAAATCTGACTGGAAAGTTTTCTCACAGGAAGCTAGATAAGTGTCAGGAGCAGGTGGCATTGGGTCATATAGTGCTTCGCTGACTAATGGTCCCGCTGTGCTGTTTCTGACAATGTGTAAATGCTTTTTATCAATAGGAAGCGCAGGGGCATTGATATTTTTCGCGTATTGATTGACCTGTTCGTATACGGTGTTTAACGAAATTAAATGCTCATCGGCGTAAGATAAGAGATATGTAATAATGTCATCTGGGGAATCAATACCTATAGCCTGATGGTAAACTTCTTTTGCACATTTTATTGGAAAAAGCAGTGTACCAGCATAAGCATCTGCATAATCTTCACCCTCTACTGTTCCAGCAAGATCTGGGGTATATACGTGAGCTAATTCGTGAGCCATCCAGAATTTAAAATCCTCGACATATGTATCCAGATTAATGAAAATAAAAGTTACATCCTCTACTGGTAAGCGAATATGCAATGCGTTTTTATGTTCATGCTGTTTTCCCCACATCACGGGTATAAGGATCGCACCACATTCTTTAAATTCACCAATCAAGTCTTCATACTTTAGTTCTGCCTTTGCTCCTATACCTAACCGATTCCTTGTTTGCTCTGAAACTAACTGAAGCTTATGGTAATCCATTGAGGGGGATGTAATCTGGGTTCTTAAAGCTTGTTGTTCAGGTAAATACTCAACCAGGGGTTTTAATAGCATGCCCACGGCTTCTGCTTTAGCGTAGTGCGTGCTGTTGGTCTTGGCGTTCCCTTTTTTTCTAAATGCCACGATCGGTTTGCCTGGATCATTGGTAACAACAAGCTGTTCAAATGTGAGTTTAAAAATAGATGCTAATTTAAGAAGAGTAGCTGGACGGGGAAAGTCTTTACCTTTTATCCAGTTTGTAACAGCTTGAGATGAAACGTTAAGTTGTTCAGCCAATTGACCCTGAGTCAGTCCATTTTCGGTTATTGCTGTTTTTAGAACATCTGATTTAATGGCTTTCCTCATAGGCGCGAATTATAGTCGGGAATAATTATAAATCAAGTTTTATCAAGTTTATGGTATTCAGATTTTTAAATAATTTGAGTATCTATCGATATTGTTGATACAGTGTATTTTATTTTAGCAGTGTGGTTATAAGTATGGCTCAGATAAAGGAATATTATGAACATTAGAGAAAAATATCTGGAAGCCCTGAAAAATCTGGATGATTGGGTAATCGTTTCAGAATGGGCGATAAAAGTGGGCGAAATTTATCCCGATTTACTGGCTAAAGCTGAAATCGAAGCAACAAACCAGGCCAATGATACGACCGGGTTAAGGGAAATAGCTGCCAGAATCAGTTCCGCGATTAGTACGGGTGCGTATGAAAATCAGATTGAAATAGATACCAGTGAACGACCCAGGAAAGTGCGGTATATACCGGCAGAAAAGCGCGATGAACATGAAGCATTAGAACTCGAAGAAGATGTTGAACCTTTAAGACGGGATGAAATCATAAAAAGGGATTTGTCGGGTTGGCGAGCCAAAGAGAAATATCGAAGTGATGAATTTGAAGTTATTTCAAAACAATTAAAGGCATTCCTTAGCCTGGAATTTGAAGTTGACCATGCCAGTGCGCTGTTAAATCCTGAGAATCCAGGTCAACATCATCCTGACAATTTCCAGCTTCTTCTAAAGTCCCATAACGCCAGGAAAAATAAAGATAACTGGCAAAGATTTACATTTGTTGAGCAAGCTGAATATATTCAAGCCGCCATTGGATTACAACGCATTGTTGCGCCAAACCTGAAAATTGAAATGGATGAATCGATTATTGAGTCGTTGCTAGACAGGCTAAACAAAGTTTATTAAGAGTAACGAGAAGAAAATATAAACGGTAACTCAGCCACAGGAGAGTGGAGTTGGATAATACTGATCACAATGTACAGGCAGATATGTTCGATGAGGAAGATGAGTCCAGAAGGTTACTTGACCAACTTCTAGAAGATTCCCGGCTATATCGTCACAGTAAGGATTACATGGACTTACTGAATACAATTTCTACACTGCGTGAATTTGCACCTTTCAATGCTATGCTTTTGCAAATACAGAAGCCCGGATTAAAGTATGCCGCTACTCAAAAAGACTGGTGGAATAACTTTGCAAGATGGACTATGGAAGATGCCAGACCCTTGCTAATACTCTGGCCATTTGCCCCGGTGGTCTTTGTATATGATTACCTGGATACTGAGGGCGAGGATCTACCCGAAGATATGTATTCTTTTCCTGCTTCTGGCAAGCTACATCAGGATAAAATTCAGTATTTCTTTGATTTGTGCGGAAAAAACCATATCGATATCAAACTAATAGATGCTGGTGATAACAAAGCTGGAGAAATACAGTGTACTCGTCGTGGTAGTAGCAAAAAAGAAGCAAGTAATTACCTGCTCAAAATTAATCAGAATCATTCACTACCCACCCAGTTCACCACATTAGCACATGAACTCGGACATCTTTTTCTAGGGCATCTGGGTGAAGACAAAAAACTAAAAGTTTCAGGAAGACGGCCTACTCAACTCAAAGACCGTGAAATCGAAGCCGAATCTGTTGCTTATCTTGTGTGTAATCGGAATGGTATAAAGCCGAAATCACAAACGTATATTTCTGGTTTCGTGGAGCAGGATACTGTCATTGACAGCATAGATATTTATAGCATTATGAAAGCAGCCGGTGACGTTGAGAAACTATTGAATATCGATCATTGTAATAAATAAATATATGAGGCAAAGTGAGTTTATACTTTCAAATTAACTTACTAGGAAATTATTAAAATGGAGTTTTATACTTCAAGCACTACTTTATTTTTTAATACCCTTGGGATCTACTTGTTTTTGTTTTGTATTTATTATATTGGCTTTAAAGTAGAAAATTCATATAGGGCTAGTAAAAATAATATAGATACATTAGGTTTTGGAAGCTCTATCCTTGGATGGATTTTATTAATTATAATGTTTTTTGTTAGCGTTAATTTGATCAATGATGGTTGGAATGAAGATTGGGAATTAGGAGGTGCTATGATATTCATTTCAATCTTACATCTAATTATTCTCTCTAAAATTAAAGGTTAACAACTAGGTGACAAAAAGCCTTTGACTTATAAAATATCTATCATCAATAATATATAAACCCTAAGCGTTCGCAGTATTCTGACCGGTTTTATCAGATTGACTGGCAAATGGGGCAGACTTACAGGAGTCTGCGAAAGGGTTCGCTCCTTTCCAAAAATACTTGTATAGTTGTTTAGTTTTTCTGTATGTCCGCTCGACTGTCTTGACCAGGCTTAGTAACATGATCAGTTGTATTAGCAGGTTGATCACTGGGGTCTATGAGCGTATTTGCGGTGCGCTTCAAAGCATTACTAATTTACAGAGGATTGCAGTTGGGTCTTTTCTAGCCAGGCTTTTTTCTTTCATTTTATTTAAGATTATATTTGGCCCTATGCGTTCGCGGCTTCCACACTGGTTTTATTTGTGGGATTACCGGCAAAAGGGGGTTGATTACCAGGGTCATCATCACGGCTGGCGCGTCGTGAACCAGTTTTTTTAGAGCAACAGACAGACATTTAAAATGAACATCAGCTAATTATAACGACCATAGTTAACTCATTAGCTACCTTTAATATATCATTACGAAAGAGTATATTACTAATAGAGCATTGGTTTGAGTGAACCATCGTGCGGGGGAACAGAACCCGTGCCTTCGTACTCAAATCGAGGCTTTTTTATTTATCAAATTTACGGCTGACTCTTAACTTGAATGAATAATGGATTTGTTTCTTTACCTGGAAATACAGTTTCGTAAGTTATAAGCAAAGTAAATCTCTCGTCTTAGCATCAATAGCCTTTTCTCTTTCTATTTCCCTTATCAAATCCTTCAATGTCGTCGGCTGTTCCATGGAAGAAGGATTTAGGGTCGCCCATCCCTCTGTTGCCAGATGAATTTCCTCTATTGAATTTTCTTCTTTCAACTGAGCGTGTCCACGATAATTGATGACCTCATGTTCATACTACTTGATGGAG
>CALCSG010000360.1 GCA_937894085.1 uncultured Gammaproteobacteria bacterium
CAAAACCCATTCGAGCTTCCACAGATCCAGGTTTAAAACGATGCGCCCTACCCCATCCGGATCCTGATAACAAATACCCAGTTGAGGGCCGCCCGTGCCGGTTCCCTCCAACGAGGTCTTCGTTGCAAAATCCTGGTTAAACTGTTCCACCAGTTCGTCTTTACGCTCTGGCGTCAGGTAGTGTACGAACAACCCCTGGATTTTCTGCTCGTTGAACATGGTTTGTTTGGGCAGTGCAATCGAGAAAACATCAGCGAACGGCCTTAAGGCTTTTATTTGTCCCTCAAAATTGGTGTCAAGCAACTGCGTGACCAGACCCTCGGATTCAGGCATCAGACAAATGGGGGCTTTAAACCACCAATGCTCAAGGAACACGATGGGGGACGCGATATCCGGCAGAATCAAACCCTCGTTCAAAAGTTCAATCCAGGTTCTCTGCCAGGGCTGACGGGGAATATCTATATCCATCTCTCGCAGGCCTTTTTTCAATTCAGCCCGGACTTTATAGCTATATGGGCTGTAGAGGTAGTAATTCATGACCGTTCTTATCTTTGTCCCGGATACACACCAGGTGCTTGTATATCTATTGGCAGGTTGTAGCTGATCATCGTGGTCAAGCGGGATTTATTCATAGCGTCCTGTTGTGCTCTTTTCGCTGATTACACTTTTGGATAAAGATTGTGGCACCGGCACGAAATAAAGGTGCCCCGCCGTTAGCAGGGTGTCGAATTTTAGTATGCACAACGGACAATCGGTTCAGACTTTGACTGGCAATATTACCCAGTGCCATCACCGGTAACTCCGGAAATAACTCGAAGAAAAGTGACAGATAGTCCTGCCCTGCTTTCTTTTCGTCGGCATTCGGAGCACGATTCGATAAAGGTCCATCCTTACCTTGCGGGTGCCAGTGCACGGCATTAAACATAATGATTCTATCTGCGACCTGGTGTTTATTTAGTTCTTCCCAAACTATTGTTGCTGACGGTTCCTTCCAGGGGATATGGCGAGTGGTAATCCGTTGGCCCTTGGGATGATCCACTCGGGGAATGGATTTATCAAATAATAATTTTTCAGACGTGAACGGTACACCCGTGAACCGGGCACCCCGATATCCTGCAGCTTCGCCTATAAGAATGCACAAAGGATCATGGCAAGAAAGATGAGCACTTAAATTCGCTCTGCGTTGTAGAAAATACTTAATAGAAATTTCAGTAGGACAATTCTGTGACCAAGGATTGAATACCTTAGGTGCTTGATAGTCTGCGATGGCAGATATTAATTGGTCTACGGTTTGATACATTTTTTCTGTTTAGCTTTTGGACTCTGCTAGCCTTATGCCAGACCTTTTGCATAAATTAAGAATATTATTTTTGGGCCGCATGGGAATCATCCTAACAATTTGAGTCAAAGTTCTCATAGCTCAGTCTATTTAATCCAGCACTACATGATCTGCCCTGCCCATTACACTTTATCCATTTTTTGTTCTTCATAATACCCTAATAGTGTCTCTTGAATCATTCGCCAAAACGCTGGTGTATGGTTGGGTATTTAAATGTGCCAGCTCATGCATCACTAAATAGTCGAGTATGTTGTGTGGCATCAAGACTCATTTCCAGTGGATATAAGTAGTTGTTTGCGCCGGCGTTAACAAGACTATCAGTAAATGTATCAGCAATGCAAAAATTCACTATTCTTCAAACCCATACTCTGACCAAATAATCGAAAGATAAGATTTAGCTCTGCTCATCCCTACATAATGATTGACCAACTTCCCTTCGTATTTATCGGGATCAATTAAATCAACAATAATAATGGCTTCATTTTCTAATCCCTTAAAATTGGCAATTGTGGAAAAAGAAATGTTATTTCCAGGAAAATTTCTGAAAGAATACTCATCAAGAACGTGAATATTCTGTTTATATTTATCTGACAATTGAACTACTAAAGATTCATTAAAATCAAAAGGAGACAATAGGGTCAACTGCCCCGGCGATAAACCGCCAACTTTAATCACATCATCAATCGCTTTGGTCAATTCACTTACTGCCCGCTCCTTGGTTATAGCATGAACTTCATGAACATTTGGCCCCTCACCGGCTCCACGAATCCCCATATCAGCAGCCAATGAAGCCTGAACCTTCTCAAGAATAATTCGGGTATTTCGACAATTAGTTTTCAAAGGAACAAGGACAGGGTTTTGGGCTTTGAGATAATCTAAAGCTTCTTTGTCAACGTCACCAAATAAGCAGGACTGGTTGTTAATGTCATGAAAAAAGCACCATTGTCCATTGGGTAATCCGTTCTTTAGATTCTGGTCAATTTTGTCAACATTATCGATATTCAGAAGATCTTGACCTTCATCAATGATAATTGCATCGAAAGATTCTAATCCCTGCCTACGTTTGGCAACAGCCAGACCTTCCACCGTCGATACTGTAAGGCCTGGCATTGAGAATTGGCTCTGTAAAAAATTCTTCAGCCAAGGAGACTTACAAACCAGCGCAACATTTAACCCCTTCGAAGTCCATCGACGGGCTAATTCCATTGCCAGGAATGTTTTTCCTGTACCTGCTCCCCCTGAACACAACACTCTAGGATTAGCTTCTACCACATCAACCCAAAACAACTGATCCTCAGTCAAAGTATCGATTCGCTCATGCACGCTGTCTAACTGGGCATGAAGTGGAATCACAGCCTCCACATCAGGCCGCAACACATCACGCAGGGCTTTTAATGCATCCACAGAAGCAACCCTGTTTTTGCCATCTTTATGTCGCCAATAGTAAAACAGTGACTTTAACCAATTATCAAAACCCTTGTATCTGCGCGCATCTGCAAACAGTTGGGTATCCCATTCAACACCCTGTTGACGAAATTCACAGTCAGGCATTAATACACCATAACCAATAGCAAATTGTGATAACAAATTTTCAGGCACTGTTGTGCTTAACTTTTTCCTGAGTCCATGCAAAGCTGATTCTGCCTGCTTAAATGGTCCTTCTGGAGAAGTATTAATTTCGCCAAATCTATTGCTATATTGCCAAAACCCACTCTTACAGGATACGCCACCACCCTTTACTTCTAATACAAAGATGCCTTTTGGGGAACAAATGAGAAAATCTATCTCTCCGAAACGCTTATATGCATGCCGAGTCAAATTCAATGAATGATAGGCAACGTACTCATTCTTCTTGTCTGCAGGGAAAGCATGACGAAGAAGGTCAAATATCTTCTTTTCAGCTTGGCTGTTAGTTCCATGCGGTGTAGCAGGAATCATTCTCACGATTATTTGGCGACTTTAAGAATTTCACGCACTTTGCGATCCAATTTGGCAGGGATCACAGAATTGCACAGGTAATCTTTGAATTTTCCTTGCATAACACCAGTCACAACTGCGTTGATATCGCCATCCAGCTTCAGCTGTATCCCGGAAGACGTAACTTCAAGTTGATAATCGCCCTTACCAAGCTTAATCCGCGTCTCTATACAATCCCATTTCATTTTGCGCGCTACATATAAAGCCGCATCATTTTGGGATTTTGACAAAGGTCCTGAGTCTGATGAAAGCAGCCGAAACAATGTTTCCGGTTTAGATGGCGGATTACTGAAATAAATCTGTGTTCCCGATAAACGATGAGACATCTGCGCAATCCTATGACTTACAGCCAATCCCAACCCTGGAAATTCCCGCAGATCTTTAGAAAGCCCGATCCACCCTTCCCTTGCCGCAAACAGGATTGCCGCCAATATGTAATCAGCTTCAGTTAATTGAGGGTTAGAAAACTCCAATAGGTCTTCGATTTTTTCACGCAGTACAAACAAAGTCATTGCGCGTGACACAGGCTTAGGATGGCGCTCAAAAATCTCGGATATAGTATTATCTGCTAAGCCAAGTATTGCTCTTAGATCAGCAGCCAATCGCTCACCATAGCTTCGTGTTTTATCATCAAACTGGTCACTCGGCATGGTTTCCAAATAATTAACAGCTACATCAATAGCATTAGTTTGCTCGATTGCATATTTCGAAGCAGCTACTTTTCCTACAATATCCCAAAAAAGTTTTTGAGAAACATCACCTGTATCTACCTCCCCTTTTTGGAACCATACACCCATAGCTGCTATAACCGGATGAGATGCCAATTCAGGCAATGATATATCCGGATCAAATGCCAGTCTCCCAGCCAGAATAGACAAGTCGTCGCAACTATTCATGTTCAACAACAAACCCATCATAGCACCTGCAGCCATTGGCACGTCGAGGACAGTTCTAACCGGATCAACAGTTATATCCTTTAGCGGCCAATTCTGGCTTTTAAGCTTATTAAAAGCACCTGCGGTAGTCTTTATCGAGAAGGATGAGAGATCGACATTATTAAAATCTGCTGCATCTTTTTCACAACGAATTTTATCCTCGCGTGAACGGTAGACAATAGAATTCACAAAATTCATTGGCAAAGGTGCCGGCACCAGCATCAACTGGCAGGAGCCATCTACATCTTCAGGGAAAGTCAAATCTTTCACATCACCCTCTTGAGTGATGATCTTAACTGGGCCACTCAATTCACTGAGTTCCAAATTCAAAATACACGGGAGCAAATGAGACTTTTCACTAATGGAAAAATTAATCGCTGACTCCGAAACATTATTAGGGAAAATAGGCAGGTATCCAGGGAAGGCCGATACAGTATCCAGGTAATATTTCCCCCCAAAGCCATCTGGAGGCATAATCATCCCAGCAGCAATCATATAAAATAAATTACTTTGATTCGTCACCATCTGCCAGGATTTAACGGGAGAGGGTTTAACACTTGGACTATCCTGAGCAAAAAGATCACTTTTTTCAGACATTATTTTCTCTCCAGAATACTTTCATCAACAGGCAAAATACTATCAACGGGGCAATGCATACCTCGCTGTTTTAATAAAATAACACGATCTATTGCTCGTGCGACCATGACATAAAAAAGGCGTTTGGTATTATCCCTGTTTCGATCATTACAAATAAAATGAGTAACTGCTCAGCGTAAAAGCGGGGTCTCGCTTAAAGCTCACTGAACAAACGAA
>CALCSG010000361.1 GCA_937894085.1 uncultured Gammaproteobacteria bacterium
CGATGTCTTCTAACAGGGTACTGGATTCAATGGCTTCAACGGCTAAAGGATTTTGAACGGCAGTAGCGATACATTCACTGGCTGGCGTATTTAATAAAAGGCTACGTTCTATTACATTTTTTAATTCCCGCACATTACCCGGCCATGCATATCCCGCTAGAATCGATAACTCCGACTCGGTAATTCGACTAGGTTTTACGCCGAGACTGATAGACAGTGTTTCGATGAAATATTGAGCCAGTATTTTAAGATCTTCAATTCTTTCCCGAAGCGCCGGTATTTGCAGGTTTAAAACATTCAGACGAAAAAAAAGATCCTGCCGAAAATTACCTTCATTCACCCGTTGTTCCAGATTTCTGTTAGTTGCGGCTATTATTCTTACGTCTATCGGTATTTCCTGGTTCGAACCTACAGGGCGAATGGTTTTTTCTTCAAGAACTCTGAGTAAATGAGCCTGCATAGACAGGGGCATCTCACCAATTTCATCAAGAAACAGGGTGCCTCCACTGGCATAGCTGAATAATCCTTCACGCGACTGATGCGCCCCGGTAAAAGCCCCTTTTACATGCCCATAAAGTTCAGATTCCAGCAATTCAGCCGACATAGCACCGCAATTAACGGGAACAAAACTACCTGATCGACCGCTTAAATCATGGATACTTTTAGCCGCTAATTCTTTCCCGGTACCCGATTCACCCTCTAATAGAATAGTGGAGGGCATTGGAGCAACCCGTTTGATGACAGCGCACAAATTTTGAATTAACTGACAGGCACCTATCATGCCTGAACTATCATAGATTTTATCAACCTGACGCCTCAATACAAAATTTTCACGTTCCATTTCCCTGCGTTCAATACAACGGTCGATAGCGGTTAAAATTTGATCCATGCGAAATGGTTTGATGATGAAATCGGCAGCTCCTGCCCGAATAGCGTCAATAGCTATATCCAGGTGAGCATGCGCAGTAATGAATATGACCGAGGTTTTACAACCTGTTTCGCGTAACTCCTGTACCCATTCGACACCAGATTTACCCGGCAGCTTTATGTCTGCAATGATCAGGTCAAAATGGCAGCGTTGACGTAATTCTTCGGCTTTTTTAATATCTTCAGCCGATTCTATCAAACCTACATGTTTGGATAGTCCTTTGATTAGGAAATTTCTAATACCATGTTCATCATCTATCACTAGAATAGAGCGTTGTTTTAAAAATTTTTTGTTTGAAATCTTATGCTTTTCAGCAGTATCTACAATCGCAGGCTGACTCATATCATTATTCTATAATATATTGGATAGTTAAAAACTGGAACATAACGACCCCTGGATGTTATTTATTGGGCTGTTTTGACCCAGCTTACCATTGATCTATTTTGTTAAGACAGATAAAAAGCCAAAGTGTTTTTTTAGAATAAGCTCTATTTCTGTTTGCTGGCTTCATTTTTATTTTATCAGAGAAGCTTATACCTGTTTTGGCACCAGAATTGCTTTAGTTAATCATATGTTAACTGCGTGTTAAATGAAAACTATAAAAGTGGTGTGTTTTTATACATTTATTACTGGTAAATAAATAGATTGAATAAGTTCTCACTTTTCTCTTGATGTCATTTAATATTTTCGCAACTAAAAATAAACCATGATATGAATAGTTTTGAATATAATTTTCTCGGGATAAGCAAAAGCTATGGTTCTAAAAGAGTTATTAAAGATGCGCGAATAAAACTGGTTAATGCTCAATGTACCCTGTTAATTGGTTCCAATGGAGCTGGAAAAACAACCCTGTTGAAAATACTTTCAGGACTACAAAGACCGGAGACAGGTTTAATCAGGGTTAATAATAAAGATTATAAGTGGGGACAGGGTAAATCTGTCCTGCTTAAAAATATTATGTATCTGCATCAACAGCCTTATATGTTTGAAGGCAGTGTTGAAACAAACCTGAAATATTTGCTTAAAGTTTGCAGACAACCGGTACAGCTTATCGATGATGCCATTGAATGGGCCGGGTTACAGGATATCATTCATCAGGATGCCAAGAGTTTATCCGGCGGGGAAAAACAACGTGTAGCCATCGCCAGAGCTTATTTAAGAAACCCGCAAGTGGTTTTACTCGATGAACCGACCGCTAATCTTGACCAGGTTTCGAAAATAAGAACACTTAACTTGTTGAAACAATTCAAGAGTCGTGGAATAGCGATGATTATTGCCAGCCATGATCCCGATATATTCCAGAATTTGCAGGACGAAAGACTGCTTCTTGATAACGCTCGGCTAACAAACCTGAAACCTCGTAAAAAATCAGATAAAATTACCGATATCAATAATTACAATATGAAAAGCGCATGAATCAACATCAACCTGACTGTCAGCGTGATGACATTACAGTCGTTATTCTGGCAGGTGGTAAAGGACGTAGAATGGGCGGCCGTGATAAGGGCCTGATAACCTATAAAAATACAATACTTGTACAGCACATCATCGATGAAATCAGTTTACAGACTGATAAAATCATTATTAATGCCAATCGAAATATGCATGAGTACGCCACTTTAGGCTATCCGGTTGTTGAAGACACACTAAATGATTTCCAGGGCCCGCTTGCTGGATTTCTGTCCGCCATGCAATCGGTTAACACCTCTTACATACTGACCTTGCCCTGTGATGGTCCTGTTATTCCGAAAAACTATGTTGAAAAAATGAAACAGAGACTGAATGATACGAACAGTGACATGGCGATCGCGACTGACGGTGACAGGATGCAACCGGTTTACGCTCTGATTCCGGTGAGTCTTTCTGAAAACCTGTCACAGTTTCTTGCCGAAGGCGGTAGAAAAATCGACTTATGGTATCAACAATATAATTATACTCAGGTCGAATTTGCAGCCGAAGGTGGGTTTTTTACGAATATCAATACACCACAGGATTTACAGAAGTTCAGTTAATGATGACTGCAACTAAGCTTCCTCCTGTTATCGGTTTTTCTGCTTATTCCGGAACCGGCAAAACCACGTTACTTAAAAAAATTATTGTATTGTTAAGACAACGTGACCTTCGTCTGGCGGTCATAAAGCATGCGCACCATGATTTTGAAATAGATCACCCTGGTAAGGATAGTTTCGAGCTGAGGAAAGCAGATGCGTACCAGATGCTGATTTCTTCAAGTAAACGTAAAGCTTTGATTACAGAATTTGCTTCATTCCAGCAGGAACCTACTCTCAATGAACTGATTAATGACCTTGATCATGAGAATATTGATTTAATACTGGTGGAAGGTTTTAAACGTGAACATTTTGCTAAAATCGAGATACACAGAAAGAGCCTGGATAAACCCTATCTATTCGAAAATGATAGTGACATTATTGCACTGGCTACTGATCATCCGGTAAACACAACAACCGATTTAATGTTACTGGATATGAATAAACCAGAAGTTATAGCCGATTTTATATTTAATTTAGTTTATTGATAACTCAATAGTGATTCATCACGAAGTCACGAAGTTCACAAAGGTGTTTTTTAGGTGGGTTTCTGTTTATTCTAATCTGATGGATAAAATTTTATGATCTTATTTTTCACTTCGTACTCTTCCAGGCTTCGTGGTGAAATAGTTTTAAAAAATGAAAATAGAAAAAAAACCGAGTTGTAACTCAGTCACTGAACCGGGTGTCATTACCGTACCCGAGGCAGTTCAAAATATTCTTGATAAGACGCAACCGATATCAGATTTTAGCAAGCTACATATCAGACAATGCCTGAATCGAGTATTGTTTGAAAATATCAAATCACCAATTGATGTGCCCGGTTTTAATAATTCGGCAATGGATGGCTATGCACTTAATTGTGAATATCTGCCTTCCGATCAGAGCAAATCATTTAAAGTAATTGGAACTGCTTTTGCCGGTAAACCATTTGCCGGGAGCTGTGGAAAAAATGAGTGTGTTCGTATCATGACTGGTGCCATGCTACCTGAACAGGCTGATACCATTGTCATTCAGGAAGATGTACAGGTACTCGATGCTGATTCCATACAAATCGGTACAGGGCATAAAAAAAATCAAAACCTGAGGTTTAGCGGCGAAGATATCAAGTCCGGCACGACCGTATTGTATAAGGGCGCTGTGATCAAAGCCGCTGATCTTGGTGTACTGGCTTCTTTAGGAGTCAATGAAGTGAAGGTGGTCAGAAAACCGCGAGTCAGTTTTTTCTCAACAGGTGATGAATTAAAATCCATTGGTGATACCCTGGTTAAAGGCGAAATTTACGACAGTAACCGTTACAGCTTATATGGGTTATTAGCCGGCTGCGATGTCGACATTATCGATATGGGTGCGGTCAAAGATGATCCTGATAGCATTAAACAAACGCTATTATCGGCAGCTGCCTGTTCCGATGTGATCTTAACTTCGGGCGGTGTTTCTGTAGGAGAAGCCGATTATATCAAAGGGATTTTGCAGGAAATAGGTAGCATGGATATCTGGAAAATAGCCATGAAACCAGGACGCCCTTTAACCTTTGGCCAGATAAATAACAGCCTGTTTTTTGGTCTTCCAGGAAACCCGGTAGCCGTCATGGTCACTTATTATCAGTTTGTGTTGCCAGCTCTTAACAAGGTTAAAGGTATGTCACATAAAGCTCCGTTGACTCTGAAAGCGAAATCGTTAAGTTCTATAAGGAAAAACCCGGGCAGAAGAGAGTTTCAACGAGCCATCGCTAAAAATGATGACAATGGGAATTTACAGGTAAAATTAACAGGAAAACAGGGTTCTGGCATATTAACTTCTATGAGCCAGGCCAATTGCTTCATTGTATTGTCAGAAGATAGAGGCAGTGTAGAGCAGGGTGATATGGTAGATATACAGTTCTTTGTGCTTTAATTTTTACTAATTCATCATGATTTACATCAGGTGCAACCTGTAAACTGGTTGTTAGTATATGAAAAGAGTGAAAATCTAGAATTGAAAGAGCAATATGATAATGCTGTAGAGCATGAGTATGTGAGGGGTTATCATGAATGATTTTTACCTGAATTGTCATTTCAAATTGTGGAAAAACAATAATACTCTTTTAAAACGGATTGTATTTTTAACGGCAGTCATCTCTGTCTCTCTGGTTATCAAAGTTTTAATACCTTTTTATCAATTTGTCAGCAGATAAACAGCCTCTAATTCAGCTTATTGATACACTAAATACTGAAAAGGAAATCACTAACAGGAAAATAGTTAACATCGATAAAACGGTTAAGGAGCTTGAGACTGTTAACCGCTATAATGCCAGGCAACCCTGACAAAATGAAAAGAAAGACCTCATTCAGCGCTATGAGTCGAGGCGGATTTCTCCCCCTGCTGAAGGTTATTCCCAACAACAATATCAGCAGTAAGCTGATCGCACTATCAACTCTATTGCGGGCTTTTACAGGAGACTGTTTTAACTCATCCTGGACTCTTATTCATCGTGGTTTTTCAGGATCAATTCAGACCATAGCTGCCTATACATTGTTTATTATTTTTAGCTGGATTTTGTTTGAAAAGTCGATGGGTTGTTATTGCAATGTTAGTCAATAGACACCGCCAATGCGTGGATAACGGTAGGTGTCAAGTAACCTGGAGATCTGGACGTTATTTCTGTGGGCTAGTCGTGTAGTTTTTGTGTTATTAATAGCTTTTATATTTACAAGGTTGCTTAGAAACTGAGTTAGCACTCTGTTGAAACTTATAATTCAACTAGTCACTGCGTCGGCTAAATCATTCATATTTGTTTCCTGGTAAACCAGCACAGCATGGATTTTAAATATTTCAGTCAGTTTTACGATGTACTGTTTTTCTGATTTGTCGACCATAACTACAACCCTGGTATCGGGCGAATATTTCTGCAGACTGTATAGCATTACATCAAGATTTGACACGGTTACACCGGCGTAATCATTGGCATAGCCGTAGGCAAATTCACACACTATATAATCAAATTTGGTTGTTTTGATTTTAGCGATTCCCTTACGCATAGAATTTACTCGTGTTTCAGAGTATTCCAACTTTTTGTATAACTCAACACAGTTGGGAGACAGGCTGGATTCGATGATGGATAGAACTTTAATCATTTTACATTTTAACGGTATAGATAATTTATAATGTATTGTTCGTCACTTATGGCGAATCTACTCCACTTCAATGGTGGATTGATTTTGACATCAGCGGATTTAATTTGACATGGCTCTGTATGAAAACCATGCAATGTCATCATTCCCGCATGCTTTTAGCGGGAATCCATTAATAACGAAGTTAATACTTTAAAAAGTGCCATATCTGTAATGGACTCCGGCTAAAACATGCCGGAATGACAGTAGTTTCGGTATTTAGAAGTACTACATGATTTTCATACAGAGCCATTTGACTTTAAAAAAGATCAGCGAGTTACCGCAAGTGTTATTGAACACTTGCGGTATTCGATTGAGAGGGGTTAATCGCTTTTCAAAGTTTCCTTCTCTTTTTCAGATGTTAAAGGTTTTTGTTGTATATCTGCTGTTTTGGTGACTGGCGTTGCTTTGACCGGTTGCTCATTGGAACTTTTTATACTAGCCGGTTCAGCCTGTTTAGCGGTAGTGACGGCCTGTTCCGTTATGCTGGCTGCTTCAGGTTTTGTTGCAGCGGCCTTTTCTTGTGGAGCACTCGTCGCCGTCGCTATCACTGTCTCAGTCTGCCTGGGTTTGTCTGACTTGTTAACTGCTGCAGGCTGTTCTTTATTGCTTGTGTTCTCAACAGGCTGATCATTGACCTGATTAACGTTGTCATTATTAGCAGTTGGTCTGGCTTTTTTTCTGGCGGCTTTTTTTACAGAACTTTTCCGTCTGGCAGGTTTCTTCTGTACTGGCTTGTCAGTAGTTGTTGAATCATCGTTAACCTTTACCAGAGAGTTTTTCTGCTCAGTTTGAGTAGAACTCTGTTGCGGCGGTGTAACAGGCTGAGCAGGCTGAGCGGCATTTTCTATTTTCTGAGGCTGATTCTCAGCAATTGACACTGTTTGCTCTTTTTGAGCAGTTACATCCTTATTTTCAGAAAGTTTTTGTTTTGAATCATCTCTGTTACCGCTAGCTTCATTACTTCTTGGTTTTATCTGTCCTGAGCGAGCAGGATTACTTCTGACACCTCGAGGCGCTTTCCTGTTATCGCTATCCTGATTAGTATTTCCAGCTGGTGCATTATCAGACTCTGCTTTTTGAGCGGGTATGGTATTTCCATCAACTTCAGTTTTAGCCTGTTCCGGTTTCTGTTGTCGATTACCTGTATTGCGTCTATTCGGATTCCTGTTACGAGGATTTCGAGATTGCTTGGGTCGCTTCTGATTTTCAGGTTTATCCTGTTGAGGTGGCTTACTACTATCTTCTACCTGGGGAACAGTGTTTTTATCATCAGTCTGATTGGCAGGTTGCTGAGCTTTACGCTGTGGATTTTTTTGATTTGGATTCGGCCTGGGATTCTGACTTGTTCCCTGGGTGTTCTTTTGAGTACCGCCCTGGGTATTGCGTTGATTATTTCGGGTTCTATTCTGGTTTGTACGATTCCGATTGCGGTTGGTATTCGGACGACGGTTTTGATTAGTGGGTTCAGTTTCAGTTTTCTTTTCTTCAACAACTTCATCAGCAGAACCAAAAAGAGCATGAATCATTTTACTGATAATGCCTATTTCTTTTTCCTTCTTCTCTGGAGGAGTAACAGTCTGAGGTTTTGGTGCTGGAGGTGTTATTCGTTGAACCGCTGCAGTTTGTGTCGCAACAGCAGTGGCCTGTTTTGTTTCAGGTACGTAAGCTGTTGTATCCTCAGAAGCCATTTCATACGAGCTTTTAAAACTTGATTCATGACGCTGTGTTTCGCTATCACGAACACGTTCTATCTGAAAGTGAGGTGTTTCGAGATTTGGATCAGGAACGATGACGCAGTGAACTTTATTTCTTTCTTCGATGCCTGCAATCTTGCTACGCTTTTCATTGAGTAAATAAGTGGCGCATTCGACCGGTAATCGGGCCACAATTCGACCTGTGTTTTCTTTCAGTGCATCTTCTTCCAGTAACCTTAGTACAGATAATGAAAGCGATTCTACATCGCGAATACTACCCTGACCGGAACAACGAGGGCAGACTATCTGGCTCGATTCACCAATCGATGGACGTAACCGTTGACGTGACATTTCCAATAATCCGAATCGTGAAATTCGGCCAATTTGAACACGTGCACGATCTTCATAAACTGCATTTCGCAGACGTTGTTCAACTTCACGCTGGTTCTTGTTTTTCAACATATCGATGAAATCGATGACAACCAGACCACCCAGGTCCCGAACCCGCAATTGACGGGCTATTTCATCAGCTGCCTCGAGATTGGTGTTTAATGCAGTATCTTCAATGTTGCTGCCTTTGGTTGCTCTGGCCGAGTTGATATCGATTGAAATCAGTGCTTCTGTATGATCGATAACGATTGCGCCACCCGAGGAAAGTGTGACTTCCCTTGCAAACGCAGATTCAATCTGGTTCTCTATTTGATAGCGATTAAAAAGCGGTAAACTGTCGTCAAACTTTTTAAGTTTATGCAGTGAAGTAGGCATGACCATTGACATGAATTCATGTGCGCGATCATAAGCTTCCTGTGAATCGATAATGATTTCACCGATATCGGACTTATAATGATCCCGTAAGGCGCGTATGACGATGTCGCTTTCCTGATAAATCAGAAAAGGAGCTGCTTTTTCGCTGGCAGCCTGTTCAACCGCTGTCCATAACTGGTTTAAATAATCCAGATCCCATTGCATTTCTTCTGTAGTGCGTCCAACACCCGCAGTACGCGCAATAACGCCCATGCCATTAGGGATTTCCAGTTCAGACATGACTTTTCTAATTTGATCGCGTTCTTCGCCTTCTATACGGCGGGATACGCCTCCGGCACGAGGATTTTGTGGCATGGCAACAAGAAAACGGCCTGCTAAACTGATGAAACTGGTTAATGCTGCGCCTTTATTACCGCGTTCTTCCTTTTCGACCTGGATGATAATTTCCTGGCCTTCTTTAACGGCATCCTTAATGTTATATCGGCCGCCTTCACTTTTTGCATCTTCAGCAAAATAGTTACGCGAAATTTCTTTAAATGGCAGGAAACCGTGGCGTTCAGCGCCATAGTTAACAAAAGAGGCTTCCAGGCTAGGTTCTACCCGGGTAATAATTCCTTTGTATATATTGGATTTTTTCTGTTCTCTAGAGGGAATCTCTATATCTAGATCGTATAATAGCTGACCATTGACCATGGCCACGCGGAGCTCTTCTGCCTGTGTGGCATTGATTAAAATTCTTTTCATTGATTATGTTGCCTTGAGTAAAGCGCATAGTACAGTTAACACGCGTTTGGAAGCGTGAAGAGGCATGATTTGACTGAAATTGAACTAACGGGCGTGGTGTTAGTACCAACGATTGAACGTTTTGCAGGAGTTCTAATATCAGATTGATAATTATGAGACTGTACATAGCGATTAGGTTAAACTATGGCCTTTAAATTTTAGGAAAGGCCGAAAAACGTAAAGGCGTAATATGAAATTAGCATTTACGAAGAAAATCTGTGTGATGTGCCTGAATTATAATATTTATTAAAATATTGTAGCTAAGAAAAAAATC
>CALCSG010000362.1 GCA_937894085.1 uncultured Gammaproteobacteria bacterium
CTACGAACTTTTTCTAATACACGACCCTTTTCGTCAACCAGAAGAGTCAGTGGGATCGTATTGGCACCCAGCATTTTTTCCAGCATAAGTTTGTTGTCCAGAAAATTTTCAAAAGTAAGTTGCGCCCGGGCGATAGCGGCTTCAGCCTTATTGCGATAGTCGTCGGTCGAAATGCCTATGATATTGAAATCTTTGCCGTTATGCTTTTTCGCAAGTCTTTCCAGCGAGCCCATCTCGGCCTGGCAGGGCCCACACCAACTGGCCCAGACATTTATAATTAACGGCTTTCCCTTAAATTCGGAAAGCTTCCTGCTGCTCACGTTGAGACCATCCAGGGTCGCCTCACGTAAATAGCTGCCAACCTTAACTTCACCGGCTTTGTTGGCAAATGACGCAGCGAATGGCTTGATTATTGGCTTATCATTTACCATGCCATGGGGAGAATCGGCAGAGGGAGTTACATTGTCTGTAATAAAACTTTTTACAAAGTAAATAACTGGAAAATTTCGTCCCAGGGATTTACTGTGAAAATTTTGCATTGGCATTTCAGTGCTAAACGCAATCATATCCCCTTTGTTCAGTGGTGTAGTTCCCGTTCCTGCAGCCCAGACTTTTTCCATGCCTGTGTCTACTTCAGCATAGGTGAAACCGGCAGAATTGATAACTGTCGTGACTTTTCCGGAGATTTGTTGCGCTGCAAAGACCGTATTGAAAGCGCTAGCCATCAGCAGGGATATCCAAAAAATAACTGGTGGTAAAGAAAATTTCGAGCGATTTTTCATCGACTGTACTCTATGGGAAGTTTTATATGAGACCTGAATTTACGGATTCAGGTAAGAATCTGTTTATATCATGTAATTATTAGAACACACTATGAAAACAATATGAGCTTGTATTAGAAGAGTTCTATGTGAAATGAGAACTATTAACACGTTCTCAATACCAGAGTGGTCGGGGAGAGAGGATTTGAACCTCCGACCTCTTCGTCCCGAACGAAGCGCGCTACCAGGCTGCGCTACACCCCGATTGAATAATTTCCAAAGTACAGTTCTACTGTTTCATATTGTATGTTTTTTTTAATGAACAACAAGCTATCTAATTTTCCTGGTTTAAATGTAATTATTAAGATTAGGCGGGAAATAGTTACCTGACTACCCCGCAAACTCAGCCATTGTCAAAAAAATAACAGAAAAATAGTTTCTCGCCAAGGCGCAAAAAACGCAAAGGGAAAACCTGTCCTACTTTGTAAACCTTAATTAACTTGAAGCGGCCTTTCTTACGTCTAAGCGAGCGTAAAGCTGGTATTTGTATTCAAATTGATTAATAGCTGAATTTCAGTGGTAATAAGGATTAGTTATGTAAACAACGATACAACTTTCACTATCCGTTCCTGACCTTAGTAGCCTGTTCTGCTGGCTTCATGGTAAATTAAGCTGAATAAACCGGTTAATTCTAAAATTAAGACAGGCACCTGGCATTCAATGAAACTGAAAAATATAAAAATAGTGATGGTGGAAACCACGCATCCCGGAAATATCGGAGCGGCGGCCAGAGCCATGAAAAATATGGAGCTATCTCAACTGGTATTAGTAAACCCTAAATGCCCGATGGGTGATATAGCTTATTCACGGGGGTCTGGTGCGAATAATATACTTGATGATCGAATTACCGTTAATACTTTACCGCAAGCGGTTAGTGATTGTCAGCTAGTGGTGGGCACCAGTGCGCGGTTACGATCGTTGGCCTGGCCCGAGTTAACACCGAATTCTCTGGCACAAAAGGTAAAAGGTTTAAACGATGCTGAAAAAGTAGCGATAGTTTTCGGCAGAGAACATGCTGGGTTGACCAATGAAGAGTTAAAGCACTGTCATTACACTGTCACGATTCCTACTAACCCGGAATTCAGTTCACTTAATGTGGCATCGGCGATACAGGTGGTTAGTTATGAAATCTATAATCAATTTACTGATGTAGAAACACTTAAGGTTAGTGAAAACCTTGAACCAGTGGCCGACAGTGCCGAATTAGAAGGTTATTTTGCTCACCTGGAACAGGTATTGATTAGTACAGGGTTTTTAAATGCCGAAAACCCGCGGCAAATGATGAAACGATTGCGTCGACTTTATCAGCGGGCCGAACCCAGTAAGAATGAAGTGAATATTTTGCGTGGTATTCTCAGTTCTGTAGAAAAATACAGGAAGTAGGGGGTATTAATCCGGATTACTGATGTTTCTGCAGCGAACGGCACACTCTATTTGTTATGCAGGTATCTTCTGTCATCAAATGTCGCTATCCATTCGGGTTTGTAGATAACAAAGATTGATATGACTGCTCCTGAAATGAAAGCTTCAGGGTACATAATAGGGATAAAGATCATCATGTATTGATCTAACACTTCTTCTATAAGTGGATTGGGCAGCAGGCTGAGTAACCGGTAAGAAATATAGCCGGTTGTTAAGATTGATACGCCCCCCGCAAGAAAAGCTGCGAAAAAGATATATATAAAATAATTAGCCGGTAAAAAACGTTCATTAATGCGCCAGAAAAAATGGGTAATGCCAATAGGAATAACCCCCATCAGGATGGCATTCATCGCAAATGCCTGAAAATCTGCCTGCGAAGTGAGTGTAATCCCCAACAAAATGATCGCATTACTCATTAATGCAACCTGCCAGCGAAACATTAAAGTCAATATGGTAGAACCGAGTAAGTGAATGGACAGACCATCTTCTAAATTGATTCTCAGGTGCCAGAAGAGAAATAAAACGGCGCAGCTCGCAAATAAAATATTGCTGGAGTCTTTTTGTAAAATAATAGGCCAGGGTGCACGATAAATAGCCCACAATAATACAGGCCAGTACAGCCAGTGTGTTGCAAGCCAGATATTTGCAAGATGTATAGAGTTGAGATCCAAGGAAAAAGAATGCTGAATTAGAACTGTTAAATTGTATCAGAACATTAAATTACAGATTGCTTAATTTATATCAACGTAACATATAGTAAACACGCTAAACCAGCATATAATAGCCAGATGAATGAGTATGAAGGAATTCATTTAACCAGAAATTCAAATTTCTGGCCACAGTGTTTTAATTAGTTTCATCCAGACCCATGTTAGTTTTAATATGCACTTTTTAATTGCAGAATTGATGCGTATAAATAGTGCATTTTGTATTATCCAGGCTAAAAACATGGAATGCTTTACATTTATTTTCCTCTCCGGTATCTATGTTAGCGATAAGGTGTCGTGGAAGCGGATGAAAACAATGTAACAATGCTGTAACACAAAGGTATTAAGCTTATTATTGATATGGCTCATCTAGCTATTTATAGTCTTATGACATAATTTCAACAGTACAAATTACCTGATCTCCAGCGAATGGAGAATGGTTTGGTCGGCCTTTAATAACCGTATATAAATCCACAAAAACTAGAGAGATCTACATGGCAAGTTCTAGCAAGAATAAAAGCAAAAGTTTAAGTTCAAGTAAAAGCAAAAGCAAAAGCAAAGACAAGGTTAAGAATAAGACGGTGTCTAAACTTAAGAGCGTTTATACCTTTGAAGAAGGGGATGGCAAAAACAAAATGCTATTGGGCGGCAAAGGTGCCAATCTTTGTGAAATGACCCAGATAGGCCTGAATGTTCCACCTGGTTTTGTAATAACGACCGAAGCCTGTTTGAAACACCTGGAAGATAAGAAAAATCTACCTGAAGGTTTGATGGATGAAGTACGTGAGAACATGATTGCACTGGAAAAGAAAACCGGTAAATCTTTTGGAGGTACTAAAAATCCGCTGCTGGTATCGGTAAGATCCGGTTCAGCTATGTCCATGCCAGGTATGATGGATACTATATTAAACCTGGGCTTGAATACTCAAACTCTTCCCGGATTAATCAAACTCACCAACAATGAACGTTTTGGTTATGACTCATATCGTCGATTTATCCAGTTATTTGGTAAAGTGGCTCAGGGTATTGCTGA
>CALCSG010000363.1 GCA_937894085.1 uncultured Gammaproteobacteria bacterium
GTTGTTAAATCAGGTGGCAAACTGTATGCCAATAAAAAAGAAGTGAAGGTGACAATCGGCGGATGTGGCGGCTAAAAAATGACTGAGCTGCGAATTCATCTTTCGCCCGGTAGCGGCGTTATTTCTGTACTCGAAGGGTCACATATTAATATATGTTCGCCTTCTCCGTGCAGAAATGCCTTGCTACAGACGAAACCTGAACACGCATCACAGCCATTTTCTTAAAATTAAAGAGAGTAAAATATTATGGCAAAATCAATTAAATTACGCGCAAAAGCAAAAGGTGGTGTTGTAACAGTTAAAGCACTGATGAATCACCCGATGGAAACTGGTCTGCGTAAAGATAAAAAGACCGGTAAAATGATTCCAGCGCATCATATTCAGGAAGTGACAGCCAAACTGGGTGATAAAACAGTTCTGGATGCAGTATGGGGTGGTGCTATTTCAAAGAATCCTTACCTGTCATTTAAATGTAACGGTACAAAAGGTGATTCACTGACCTTGTCCTGGGTGGATAATCAGGGTGGCTCGGATTCAGCTACAGGAACGGTGAAGTAATGATATTTACACAGACATAAAAAGGAATATCACCACGAAGCACACGAAGTACACGAAGAAAAACAGCTTAAAGTTAATGGTGATTAGATAATTCAGTAAATATCTTTTTCAAAATTGCTACTGATCCACATAATCCTGAAGTGGCGTCCCCTGGGCGCCCTTCTTTATCAGGTCTTATGCTAATGTATTGAATTAATTAGTTACTGTTACAAAAGTTGTTGTTTCATTACTTAATGGTGATGTCACTGTTACCGTCAATCCACCAACATTGGTATTACTACCACAGACGAGATTACCACTAATAATATCTAGGGCTGCTCCTGTATCGCTCTTCATCACCACATCATAATCACCAAAGCTCGAGCTTGCAGCCGATGCAGGGCACGCTCCACCAGTATTGCAACCCGCCGTGTTCGCCACTACATAAGATGATGGTGACAATATGGTGCCATTATCAGCTGAAAAATTAATGGTGCTACCGACAGGCATTGCATTGCGATTTTCATCTAAAACTCTTACCTTAAAGGACATCGCAGCGCCCTCTACACCTGCGACACATGGTGGCAAGGCAATAAGGCTTAACGGGTTGTCTGAATTATCTAATATTTCGATATTTGCAAATGAACTTGAAAATACAATGGGTATGGAATTTCGTACATGAATACTCTTCTGTGTATTACAGGCTGTTGGGGTAGTGCCTGGCGCAACACTGGGGTCGCACAGTACGCCGTTATATTCACCATTTGCAGTACTATAGGAACCATCTACGTTAAAGTCCTTATATGCTTCAGTTGCATCACGTGTATCATTTTCATTGATATCCAGAAAAGCCTCAGGCATATCGGTTGAGTTGCCATTGGCATCGAACATTTCAGATAAACCATCCGCTAGTCCATTAGGCACAAGAAAATCAGTAAAGCCTTCTTCGCCAATGGCGTAAGCCAAAATGGTCACACGACCGTTATCGGGTCTTAGATTCTGACTGGTAAAGACAACGCTGCACACACCATTATCCGTGAAACAGGCCGATTCAACGGAGCCTCCTTCTGCAATGAAATTTACTGCTGTGCCATCCTGTACGGGGTTATTAAAATGGTCAGCCAGCCGGGCCGTTAAGGTTGTTGTGATGCCATCGTAATTCCAGCCCTCTATATTAAATTCGCTGGCACTTAATGAGAAGTTTTGTTGATCCGGAATACCGGTTGAAATAAGCAGCTTGCTCGATTGAGAGGTTAAGGTCGTTGATCCTGACATTGTCGTTGCGGACACTCTTACAGGTGTAGCAATCGTACCGGCCTGTACACTCACCACAACATTGCCCGTCAAAGGATCGGATGTCGCCGAAGTGGGGGTAATGGTAATGCCTCCGACACTGGTATTCAGCGAGAAGTCTACCGTCTTTCCGCCTATCGGGTTACCGCTGAAGTCAACTACCTTAAAGGTTACCAGCGCGGTCTCCTGTCCGCTCATTCCTTTCAGGTTAATAAAACCACTTGAAGGAGAAACCGAGTCAAACTGAATAGATCCAGCTTCAGGTGGAGTGACATTCAAAGTTCCCGATGCAGTCGTAATACCATTCACTGTGGCCGTTACCGTATCATTACCGGCGCAGCCATTATCGAGGTATGATGCTGTTGCAACGCCGTTAACCGTTGTAACCTCTGCTGTTAATTCAGCCTGTCCACTGATTGTACAAACAGAGGAAAAGTTAACCACGTGCGGGGTTGTTACCAACACACCATCGGTGAAGACACTTACCGATACGCTGGTTGTTCCGTATGCTGATAGCGCACCGGTTCCTACGCCGAAAGTCGGTGAGCTGATAGTGACTGAGACAGAACCTACCGCAAAATCAATTGACTGAGTGACTACTTCGTCTCCCACCTGGCTGGTCGCGGTGAGTGTGGCTGCTCCAGAAGCCGTCAGGCTTGCTGAGGCAAGAGATACTGTTGCCTCTCCGGATGCGTTTGTCAATGCGGTGCCGAAACCAGGTGTTAATACTGCCAGTTCAGTATTATCAATACTAAATGTGACTACAGCATTTGCCACCACTCCATCAGGATCTGTCACCTTCACTGTTGCTATTGCAGGAGATCCACTGGAGATTGTCGTATTGGATAGCGTCAGAGTTAATGTTGCTTCAGTTGTCGCATCCTCATCTGGTGAACCACTGGCGCAAGAAATCAGGGTGAACAGAGCCAAAGCCATCGCAAATACTTTGATATATCGCAAGCAATGTATTAATCGAGAATATACTGATGGTATCCCTATAAAACAGTCAGTTGACACTAATGATTTTTCTATTGTACGCATTATCCATTTCCCAGAATATAATCGAGCGAGTTTAATTATTATCAGACAGTCTTCGACATGCTTTAATCAGGCCAAATGAGTACTTTACTATTAGCTTTTTATATTAGCCAGTATTTATAGCTGAAAAACTCATTTTTAACCCGGTATCAACTACGGGGGGTTGAGTTATTTTACAGTTATTTAGCATTGTCACAGATTTGAATATTTTACTGCGTAGTGGTGGCGAAGGGTACGGTGGTGACTCTGGCTGTAAGCAAGTCTGCGTCTTTTTGCAGTCTAGCGCTTGAGACGATGGCACAAAAATTTTGGTCGAATTTAAGTCCATTAATGTCTACGTAGCCAGGTTATGAACGCCCTTGCATCTTTTATTGATCATTCACCCTTATCTTTTCAGATTTGGTTATCATTACATCGTATTTATCCCAGTGTTTCGCGAGTTTTTGGCCTGTTTTAATAGTCCAAGCTTCCATACTCTCAAATATAGGGAGCATAGATGCACGTCGAGCCACCTTTTAGCCGTTTTTTTTGGTTTTTAAATTCAACGATTCACCGCAATGTGGACATATTTGTTCTTCCTTTGGCTTCGATTTTCGCATCATGCGGTCTAGCAATCGAAGTGCTTCTTCAGGTTCCAGCCCCAGCTCCTTACGTAATTCTTCCATTTGCCAGCGTTCAACTTCGTCTATTTTACCATCACTTAAAATGTGTTGAATAAACTTGGTGTATTTTGACTTTCTACGACCAATACTCTGTGCAAAACCCGAAGCGAGAATGGCGGCAGGTAATGCCACCATGCCGACGCCGATCAGCCCGATGAAACCACCAAATAATTTACCAAACGGAGTGATTGGCGCAACATCACCATAACCCACCGTAGTCAGGGTGATTATTGACCACCACATGGCATCAGGGATGCTACCAAACACGTCGGGCTGGATATCACCTTCCAGCAAATGTATGCCACTGGCTGAAATGACGAGCATTGTTAGTAGTATGACGAGAGCCGATAATAATGCGCCGGATTCTTTATAAATGACATCCAGTAATGCGCCTAAAGCGGGAGAGTAGCGTGTCAGCTTGAACAATCTGAGCAATCTTAATACGCGTAAAAAACGTAGATCCATCGTGACATACAGACCCAGGAAGAAAGGAAGAATAGCAATAAGATCGACCAGAGCCATCGGGCTGAGCATATATTTGATACGCACGGCAAACATGGATTTATTGTGTAAACTATTCTGTTCTACGCTACACCATACTCTGGCAAGATATTCTATGGTGAAAATAATGACCGAGAAAACTTCAAATTTCCAGAACAGGGCGTGATACTCGGCATGCAGGGTTTTCACCGATTCCAGCGTGATGGCGATGACATTCAGAATGATTAATATCAATAAGGCGAAGTTGATCAGTCGGTCTTTGGGTGCCTTTGATGAGTCATGTTCCAGCATTTGAGCCGTTCTTTTACGTAAAGTCATAAATGTTACCGGAGGATTTGTTAATTAATTATTATCATAGCCAGATGCATAATTAAGCATGATAATACAAATAACGTAGTTAGTTTGAGAGTATGTACAGGTATGCAGGAGAATAAAATGAAAGATGCCCCGCTGGTAGTTCAAACGGGTCAGGGTAAGCCGGATTATTGTGTTATCTGGTTGCACGGTCTGGGCGCTGATGGACATGATTTTGAACCTATCGTAGGCGAATTGAATTTACCCGAAAGTTTATCGGTTAAATTTATTTTCCCGCATGCGCCGATGATGCCGGTGACTATTAATAATGGATATATGATGCGGTCCTGGTATGACATCAGGGCAATGGATATAGGGAGTTCACAGGATGAGCAGGGTGTGCGAGCTTCTCAGAAATTACTGCAGGAAATTATTGATGAGCAGGTAGCAGCAGGCATACCTGCCATTCATTGTGTACTGGCTGGTTTTTCGCAGGGTGGCGCTGTTGCCCTGCAGACCGGGTTACGCCTGAAAGATACTCTTGCAGGAATCATGGCCCTGTCAACTTATTTACCATTGGCTGAAACGCTGGAAAATGAAAAGTCAGTAGAAAATAGCGCTATCCCAATTTTTATGGCGCATGGTGATAGTGACCCGGTGGTTCGTCCTGAATTAGCCTATATGTCACGCAGTCGACTCGAACAACAGGGTTATAAGGTGGAATGGAAAGAATACCGGCAGATGCAGCATAGCGTCTGTGCACAGGAGATTGAAGATATCAGTCGCTGGTTACAAAAGGTTTTACGCTAACGCAGATCATGTTGCCGGATAAAACGAAAAAATCGAGGCTGCCCGGTGTTACCCCCTATGTGGAGAGTAGCCCGCTCTGGACACGCGCTCCGGGGCGTGATGAAGATGGAAAGCCTTACAGTGATTTTATGATGTTGATTCCCGGTTTAAAGCAGTTGAATGAAGCCGGTATTGAATCCTGCCTGGTTAAAATTCGGCAGAGTCTGCAACCCTATGAAGATGTGGTGGTGTATGTGGATTTGAATATCAAGTTGAGCTGTTTATGGGTCAGCCATCACGCTGTACCCGGTATTACCCAACCCCTGGTGCAGGCAATTATTAATGAAATACCGCATGCGAAAGTGGTTGCCGCTGACTTTAATCCCGATGAAAATAAACAGAACCAGCCTGCATTAGGCTGGTTTTCTTCTTTTCGCTACCGCTTAAAAGCAGGCATTAAATTAATTGGCCGTGACGGTTAATTAAGCAGTTTTTCAGTCTTTAAAAGCCTTTTTACCACGGAGGACACAGAGAACACGGAGGTAAGAAAGTATGTTTTTATGCTTAACAGAGGTTTTTTATTTTTGAAATAGGTTAAACATATTGAAATTTAGTAATCACTCACCATAATCTCTACCTCTGTGACCTCTGTGACCTCTGTGACCTCTGTGGTGGAAAGCTTCTGATATTATACTTACGCTGATTATTTACCCATTAACTGATTAATTTTCTGCATTGATCAATTTGATAACGTACCTGCTCAGGCGCTGTTCCGCCGATAATATTGCGTAAATTAACAGAGCCTTCCAGGCTGAGAACTTCAAACACATCCTGTTCAATAGTGTCATGAAACAGTTGCAACTCTTCAAGGCTGCATTCAGATAAATCTTTACCCTTATCGATGGCGTAAGCCACGGCAATGCCGACGACTTCGTGAGAATCGCGAAACGGTAGACCCTTGTTAACCAGGTAATCGGCAAGGTCTGTCGCAGTTGCAAAGCCCTGTTTCGCCGCTTTGTACATGGAATCTTTATTAACCTGAATATTAGGCACCATGTCAGCGAATGCCCGTAAGCTACCCTGTAGCGTATCTAATGTATCAAATAGCGGTTCCTTATCTTCCTGGTTATCTTTGTTGTAAGCCAGAGTTTGTGATTTCATCAGGGTTAGCAGGCTCATCAGGTGACCAAATACGCGGCCGGATTTACCGCGTACCAGTTCCGGTACATCTGGATTTTTTTTCTGCGGCATAATGGATGAACCTGTGCAATAACGATCCGGTAGCACAATGAAGTTAAATTGCGCCGATGACCAGATGACCATTTCTTCTGCCATACGTGACAGATGAGTCATGCAAATAGCGGCATCAGCACAGAATTCTATGGCAAAGTCTCTATCGCTCACAGCATCCAGCGAATTTCTTGAAGGCGCACTAAACTCAAGTAATTCAGCTGTGTACTGGCGATCCAGCGGGTAAGAGGTGCCAGCCAGTGCGGCGGAACCCAGAGGTAAAATATTCATGCGTTTTGCACAACCGGCCAGGCGGCCATGATCACGTTCCAGCATTTCAAACCATGCCAGTAAATGATGGCCAAAGGTGATGGGTTGGGCAACCTGTAAATGAGTGAATCCGGGCATGATGGTGTCGTCATGCTGGCTGGCAAGATCCAGTAAACCGTGTTGAAATTGACGGATGAATTTCTGGCAGACCTTAATTTGTTCACGCAGGTATAATCGAATATCGGTGGCAACCTGGTCATTTCTGGATCGTCCGGTGTGCAGTTTTTTCCCGGCATTGCCAATTAACTGGGTTAGTCGGGCTTCGATATTCATGTGAACATCTTCAAGCTTTACAGACCACTCGAACTTTCCTGATTCAACTTCATCCTTAATACTGGATAACCCCTTTTCAATGTCTGTGAGTTCATCTGCAGTCAGCACACCGATTTTATTTAACATTCTGGCGTGAGCTCTGGAACCCTGGATATCAACCAGCGCCAGGCGCTGGTCAAACTCAATTGAAGCCGTAAACGCTTCAACAAAAGCATCAGTCTGTTCAGAAAAACGGCCCCCCCACATGCGGGCGTCTACTTGTTTAGTCATTGCTATTTCCAGTAAAAAGTAAATGGTTCACAGGCCATATCCCTGTGAGGTTGTCAGAATCGTGTATGCTTGCATTGACGGCTACAGAAAAGCAAGACGTTTATGACAAAAAAACACACCGGGACTCAACCTGAACAGCTAAATGATTGCTATTTACCTGATTTTTGCAGCTCTGAAACTAACTTACGGCTAATTCTGGTACTGGAATTAATTGCTATTGTACTGGCTTTATCGAGTGCTTCATCAAGCGCTAATTTGTTCATCCATCTGGCCTTAATGTCTGTGTATATCCAGTGGATTGGTTTATCAAGTGCCGCTATATTGTGTCTGCTGACAGGTTTACAGGTTTTCAATAATACGCTTAAAGCAACGCTAATCAGTTTACTGGTGGTGGCTATAGTTACGGCTGTAATGGCACTGCTGGCCATTCAGTTGAACGATATTTTACGCCTGGATCTATTTCATCAATACTCTGCATTTTCTATTGTGCTGTACCGCGAAGCTATCAGTCTTGTTTTATACGGACTGGCATTGCGTTATTTCTTTGTACAGTTTGCGGGCAAGAAAATTATCAAGGCTGAATCACATGCCCGTTTGCAGGCATTACAGGCCCGTATCAGGCCTCATTTCCTGTTTAACAGTTTAAACACTATTGCCAGCCTGACTCATGATGAGCCCGATAAGGCAGAGCGGGCGATAGAAGATCTGGCGGAATTATTCCGCGCCAGTTTAAATGCAGATACACAAATCAGTCTGCAGAATGAAATTGAATTAACTAACGATTACATTAACCTGGAATTATTGAGGCTGGATGAAAGGTTGAAGGTTAGCTGGGATATTGAAGCAGGTCTGGATGACATCATGATGCCCGCACTGATTTTGCAGCCTCTGGTAGAAAATGCAATTTATCATGGTATTGAACCGTTACAGGAAGGCGGCGAAGTTACCATATCGATAAAAAGTGGACATTACTTATCGATTGAAATCAGCAACCCATGGAATAAAACAGGGGCCAGGCAAAGACGTCAGGGGAATCAGATGGCGCTTGAAAATATTAGGGAAAGACTGCAGCTGGCATTTCAGGGGCAGGCGAAATTTGAGCATCTTGTTGAAAATGATCTATATAAGGTACACATAAGTCTTCCAATTAAAAAAATACTGAAGAGTTAATCAAAGAAATCGCCAATAAGTCATAGATAAAATGAAAATAATCATAGTGGATGATGAAAAGCCTGCCAGAGACCGCTTAAACCGGTTAATTGCGGGAATGGATGAGCATCAGGTAGTAGCCGAAGCCAGCAATGGGCATCAGGCTGTTGAACTGACTGAAAAACACGAGCCGGATATTATTTTACTGGACATTCGAATGCCGGTGATGGACGGACTTGAAGCTGCTCGTCATATTTCTAAAAATAAAAATCCACCGGCTATTATTTTTACCACCGCATTTTCTGATCATGCATTAGAAGCGTTTGAAACCCATGCAGTAGACTATTTATTAAAGCCGGTGAAAATTGATCGTTTGCAGGATGCAATTTCATCCAGTAAACGGTTAAACCGGGCGCAAACCGGTGAACGTTTGCAGGATATTGGTTTAAATGAAGTGCGTAATCACATTTGCGCCCGTGTGCGTGGGAATCTGAAGTTAATACCGTTAGAAGAAATCTATTATTTTCATGCGGAGCAAAAGTATGTCACGGTCAGGCACTCTGGAGGTGAGGTTCTGATAGAAGAACCTTTAAAAGCGCTTGAAATTGAATTTAGAGATGAATTTCATCGTATACATCGTAATGCTCTGGTCCGGCTGGATAAAGTCGCTGGCATGAAAAATAATGCAGATGGTCATCAAATGATTTTTAGTGAGATCGACGATAAAATGGAAGTAAGCCGACGTCACTTGCCTGGTGTCCGCAAAATTCTAAAGGCCATGTAGGTCGTCTAACATTAAAAAGCATTCACCACGAAGAGCACGAAATAAAAAACACCTGGTAAAATATTAGAACTAAAGCCCCTCGAGCTTTCCTTCGTGTGCTCTGTGCTCTTCGTGGTTCATATTTTTTAAATATAGTGCTATAAGCTGGTTCACCAATCGGCAGAGCTGGCCTATAATGCTAACCCATGAAAACATCACTCAAAACTTTAAGGATTGCTACACGTAGTAGTCCACTCGCCATGTGGCAGGCTGAAGACGTTAGCCGTCGCCTGCAGGAAATTTATCCAGAGCTCGATATACAGCTTGTTACCATGAAAACGAAAGGTGACAAAATACTCGATGCTCCTCTGGCCAAAGTGGGTGGCAAGGGGCTGTTCGTGAAAGAGCTGGAAGAAGGCATATTGGCAGGGAAGGCCGATATTGCGGTGCATTCGATGAAAGATGTACCGGTAGAGTTTCCGCAGGGTCTTGAGCTGGCGATCATTTTGAAACGGGAAGACCCTCGTGATGCATTTGTTTCTAATAATTACGAAAACCTGGCAGCATTGCCCGAAAATGCAGTGGTCGGAACTTCCAGTTTACGTCGACAAACCCAGATAAAGGAACAATTCCCTGATATCAAACTCGACTGGTTGCGCGGTAATGTCAACACTCGGTTACGTAAACTGGATGACGGTGATTATGATGCCATTATTCTTGCAGCTGCCGGGCTTAAACGCCTGGGTTTTGCATCACGTATTCGAAGTTTCCTGGAGCCGGAACAGAGTTTGCCTGCTATCGGGCAAGGTGCAGTGGGCATAGAAACCCGTAGCGATGATGATGCCGTAAAGCAGTTACTGGCTCCTCTGGCAGATGCAGATACCACTATCAGGGTTCAGGCAGAACGCGCAATGAATGAAACTCTAAACGGTGGCTGCCAGGTGCCTATTGCCGGTTATGCCGTGCTTGAAGGTGATCAGATTTTCTTACGAGGATTAGTTGGAGAACCGGATGGCAGCAAGGTATTACGCGCAGAGATTCGCGGCGCATCAACTGATGCTGTTGCACTGGGCATTAAACTGGCAGAGGATCTGTTGAGCCAGGGTGCCGGTGAAATTCTGGCGAAGTTGCATGATTAATGGGCATCATTGATGATTGTTCTGATCGAAATTTAGTTTGCCTGATCACCCGGCCTGCGCATCAGGCCGGGGTCTTAAATGATCTGTTGCAGCAAGCTGGTTTAGGTGTCATAAACTTTCCGACTATTGCTATAACCGGCTCCTCTTTAACACCATTTCTAAAAAAATTACAGGAAAATATCCGCCAATTTGATATCGCCCTGTTTGTCAGTCGTAATGCGGTTGATTTCGCTTTTAATTATGTTAATTCAAATGCTTTGCCGGATACATTACAGTTAGGGGTTATCGGTAAAGGCACCTGGCAGGCTCTGCAAAGCCAGGGTGTTGAGTCGAAACTGATTCCAACCGACAGTTACAACAGTGAAGGTTTACTGGCTTCGCCGGCGTTACAGCAGGTAAAGGGTAAAAAAATCATTATCTTTCGGGGGCAGCAGGGGCGTAATTTATTAGGCGATACGCTGCGCGCGCGCGGAGCCAGTGTCGATTATCAGGAAGTCTATCAACGGGTTTTACCTGAATATCCAGTGGACAAACTTGAAAAGCTAACGGCAACCCATTTTCCCGATCTGGCCGTGTTTACCAGCGCAGAAGGCTTGTCTAATTGCTTTCAGTTAGTGAATGCGTCGATAGCATCAAAGCTGCAAACCATTCCATGGTTACTGATCAGTGAAAGAATGCGTGAAACTGCCCGTGATCTGGGACATAATGCTGAGATAATTATCGCCAACAGTGCCAGTGACGATGGAATTTTTCAGGCTATACGGGAATGGCAGAACTCATATAAAAATCATCATTCATGAAAAAACTTGAACAACAAGAAGATACGAAGGCTGACAAAGATCCCGGTGTAGAAAAACCTGAGGATCAAACTCAAAGTGGTCACAGGCGATTTTATATATTGCCTGTATTGCTGTTTATTATCAGCATTCTGGCGATAGCCGGAACCAGTTATCAGGGCTGGCTACTGTTTATGCAGACTAAGCAACAGACTCGAACGGACATCGAACAGTTGCAATCAGATCTGGCACAACGCCCTACCCAATCCCAACTGGAAAGAGGAATAAGTGCTATACGCCAGTCTGTTAATAAAACCGATGCCCGTTTATCTGGACTCGAGCAGGGGCAGCAGGCTTTGGTCAACTCTACCGAAAAACTTTATGAGCTGTATGGCCGTGATGAAAACAGCTGGAAACTGGCTGAGGTCGAATACCTGATGTCGATTGCCCAGCATAAGCTAGTGCTGGAAAATGACTTTGAAGGGGCAGCCAAAACATTGAATGCAGCCAGTGATCAGATTGCAGAGCTGGCAGACCCCGGAATATTGCAGGTCAGGGTGGCAATCAATGAAGAAATTGCTCAGCTTAAAACACGTACACGTGCTGATCTGGTTGGAATGACACTGTTAATATCACGTTTGACGCGACAGATAACCAGCCTGAAACCGGGCTATCAGAAAAAAGCTGAACCAGCAAAATCCCCGGCTAAAGAAACGATTGTCGCTAATACTGAACTACCTCTGCAGCAAAAAGTGATGGATTTTATGACATCGCTAGTCACCATAAAAACCAGTCAACCTGAAACTAAAAAGGCCATATCAACAGTTATTATCGATGTGACAGAAAAGCTGGAAGATAATTTGAAACTAACTCGCTGGTCTGTACTTGAGCGGGATGCATTTCAATATAATAAACTGATGACGCAAAACGTGAATCTGTTTAAGGAATACTATGATCTGGAAAAAGCGGAGAACGCCGATTTCTATGGTTCATTACTGTCCCTGCAAAAGTCGCAGATAAAGCCGGAGTTGCCCGATATTACAGGTTCATTAAGGCAGCTAAAACAGATTATAAAAAAGCGGGAAAGTGAGCCGAAGCAGGAAACTAAGCAGGAGACTGGCAATGGTTAAATTTTTTATCAGTCTGTTAATTGTCGCAATACTTGTATTACTGGCCGTGTTATTTGTACAGGATGACCCGGGTTTTGTACTGATTAAATATGCAGATTTTTCACTAGAAACAAGTCTCGCTTTTGGCATTGTTGCGGTTGTTGCAGGTGGTTTGTTTATTCAGATTGTATTACGAATTTTACTCGCTATCTGGCGATTACCTGTAACTTTAGCAAAAGGGTCGGAACATAGACGGTTGGAAAAAAGCCGTAAATTATTGAACCTTGGTTTGATTGATCTGGCTGAGGGACGATTTGAACAGGCTGAAACCAACTTGTTGAAGTTAATTGAATTTGCTGAAAACCCATTAATAAATTATCTGGCAGCAGCTCGTGCAGCCCAGCAATTGAGTAAATTTGATCAGCGCGATAACTACCTGAAGCTGGCGCATGATGTCAGACCCGAAGCCGCCATCGCTATTGGTGTGACCCAGGCTGAATTACAACTTGCCTCAAGCCAGTCTGAAAGAGCTCTTGCCACCCTGATGCATTTGCGTACCCTGGCACCCAGGCATGATTATGTGTTGAAATTGCTGGCAAAGGTTTATATTAGAATTCAGGAATGGTCATTATTGTTTGAGTTATTGCCTGAGATCCGTAAGAAAAAACTGTTTAAGGATGAGCAGCTGAACGAACTGGAATTAAAAACATATACCGGTTGCCTGGATGAAGCTGCAGTGAAAGAAGACGATTCGCTGGACAGGGCCTGGTCCAGAATTCCAAAAGTAAACCAGGCTCAGGCTGCGTTAATATTGCATTATATTGGCCTGGTGAATCGTTATTCACGCAATAGCAAGTTAATTGAACAAATTGTTGTTAAGTCAATTAATCAGCAATGGAATACTGATTTGCTTGATTACTATGGTCGGTTAGCAGTAGATGATTCATCTTCTCAGTTGAATATTGCAGAAAAATGGTTGCAGGATTATGGTACCAGTGATGTCTTACTACTGGCTCTGGGTCGTATTTGTATTCGTCTGAAATTGTGGGGTAAAGCGCAAAATTACCTCGAAGCTAGTATTGGTGTAAGAGCCAATGCCGATAGTTGTCTGGAACTGGCTAACCTGTTAAACAAGGAAGCACTACATGAGCCGATCAAAGCCTGCAAGTATTATCGTCAGGGACTGGAATTATGTCTGCAAAAAATACATGAGTAGATAAATATCATGACCGGCCATGAATCACCGCAATCTGTCGTGATTTTGGTCATGATATTTTGAAAATTAAAAACAGGCTGATTGAAGAAGTCTGGTTAACAAATAAATTTTATAACTACTCAGCGTAATTAAGAACGACAAAAGATATTCACCACGAAGTACACAAAGCTCACGAAGAAAGGCAAGTAACTTAAAGGTAGTCGGATAATTAAGTTATTAAAATCATTTTGAAAAACTTATTACCTTACAATATTTTACC